>JABMRZ010000402.1 GCA_013202315.1 Candidatus Tariuqbacter arcticus
CTTTATGAAAGGGGGGAATTTGTGGATGCACCGAGGTCCCCCTTTGAAAAAGGGGGATTTAGGGGGATTTCTTGTTGAATAAAGGTATATTGATTTAATTACATTAATTCAATTAACACATACGATTCAGCGAAGAACCAAAAAATATACATAAAAATTTTTATAAAATCAAATTTGGGAAGTTAATTATCCGTTAATAAATCCGGTCGTTTCGTCTGAGTCGTTTTTATCGCCTGCTGGCGGCGCCATTCGGCGATTTTACTATGGTGACCGGACAGCAGAATTTCGGGAACTTTCAATCCCCGAAAATTTTCCGGGCGGGTATAAACCGGACCTTCCAACAATCCGTCGCGGAAGGAATCAGTCATTGCCGATTCAATGTCGCTTATCGCTTCCGGCAGCAATCTGACCACCGAATCCACCACCACCATCGCCGGGATTTCCCCGCCGGTTAGGATATAGTCGCCGATGGATAGCTCTTCTTCCACATATTCGTCAATGAACCGCTGGTCGACCCCTTTGTAATGCCCGCAGATTAGGATTATGTGCGATAACTCGGCTAAAGCGTCCGCTGCGGCTTGGTTGAATGTCGTTCCCTGCGGGCTCATCAATACGGTTTTCGGTTTATAATCCAATCCTGTCAGTAGGAATTCCATCGCTCTGAACAACGGTTCCGGCTTCATAACCATTCCGGGACCGCCACCGAAGGGGGTGTCGTCCAGCCGATTATGCTTGTCTCGAGCGAAGCGTCGCAAATCATGGATTTCGAGCTTCACCACCTCCGATTCGATCGCTCGTTTGATGATGCTCTGTGAGAATACCGAGTCGAATGCACCGGGGAATGCGGTTAGAATCTGGATTGTCATACTGACCGAAATCCGATTAACGAATTTTTGGAAGGTTCACTCCGCTGTCCACAAGGAAGGCATATCCACCACCTTAATTATGCGCTCTTCCAAGTTCATTTCCGGCACCAGGGCTTTTACGAAGGGGATAAGCGCCTCGGCTCCATCTCGGTCGATGACTAACACATCGGAAGCTGGCAGGTGATAGATGTCAACTAATATTCCCACTTCTTCGCCGGCGGTGGAAACGACCTTGAAACCTTCAAGCTGGTCGAAATAGAAGTTGTCTTCCGGGAGCTCGATTCGCTGGCTTCGTTTAAAGTAAATTTCGCCCCCTATCAGCGTTCTTGCATCATCGGGATTGTCGATTCCTTGAAATTTCAAAATGGGCAATTTCCGCTGGAACATTATTCCGGTTACGGAATAATCCTCCATTGAATCTCCGATGCGAATCGTAACTGATTTCAGATTAGCGAATTGTTCAAGGAAGTCGGTGAGGGGATAGACCTTAACTTGACCGCGAATGCCGCGCACTTTGACGATTTTACCGATCAGAATAAGCTCGCGGTCTTCTGAATTGTTAAAGGTTTTCACTCGCCCTCAATTTAGGAATCGTGGTTGGAATCGCCCCTTTCTCCATCTATATCGGACGGGGGTGCATCATCAACGATGTCGAAACTAACCCGCCTTCCCTGTCGAGCTGCGACCGCTCCCACCAGTACACGGAAAGATTTAATAGTCCTCCCTTGACGACCGATTATCTTCCCCCTATCCGGCGGAGTGACATAGAGGAGGTATCTCTCTCTCCCCTCGTCATCGTCGTGTTTATCAACTCTGACTTGGTCCGGGTTATTAACCAGATGCTTGGCGATATACTCGATGAATTCTTCCATAAAGCGGCTCCTTGTTGCGGCGGTTTTGCTTGCTCGAAGATAAAATGCAGCTTAAGTATCAGAACAAGATTGCATTATTGAAATGGGGGTTATCAACAACTCTGAATACGGTTTGGGTTTTTTTTATTCATCCTTTTCAGTTCCCGCATCCTCCGGCTTTGAATCTGAATCTTCGGTTTCGGTGGATTCACCTGTTTTTTCGTCATCTGCAGCTTTAGTTTTTACTTCTGCCTCGGCTTTATGAGCCTTATCAGCTTGCTCCTGGCGAATAACTTCCAACTTTGCCATCTCTTCATCGATTTTTTCCTGAGAGGCTCCTTTGCGGATGAGGTCGATTTTGAGCATAATCCCTTTTTTGCTCAATATTGATTTGACTGTATCAGTGGGTTGAGCGCCTTTCAACAGCCAATCCAAGGCTCTTTCTTCGTTGATTACTATTTCCGGCGGATTGGTCAATGGATTATAGTGTCCGAGCTTTTCGAGATAGGCTCCATCTCTTCGACGCCGGGAGTCCACCGCTACAATGCGGAAAAAAGGTTTCTTCTTCCTGCCTAACCGGGTTAATCTGAGTCGTACTGCCATTTATTTCCTCAAATGTTTTGACATAGAATAGTCTAAATTCAATAATCCTGCGGTTTATTACAATATAATGAATTACATTGGAAAAGGCAAACCTTGCATCCCTTTCATACCTTTGCCTTTCATTCGCTTCATCATCTTCATCATTTGATTGAATTGATTCAAGAGTTGGTTGACTTCCTGGACTGAAGTGCCGCTGCCTTTGGCGATTCGCATTCTTCGGCTGCCGTTTAGTATGCTGGGTTTATTACGCTCTTTTGGGGTCATAGAAAGGATAATCGCTTCCGTGCGCTTCAGAGCGTCATCCTCCAGTTGGATGTTTTTCATTTTTGAGCCAATACCGGGAATCATCTTAATAATGTCTCCCAATGAACCCATATTTTTAATTTGATGGATTTGTTCGAGGAAATCTTCCAGGGTGAACTCTGCTTGGCGGAATTGGCGAGCCATCTTTTCGGCTCGTTGGGTGTCGACCTGCTCCTGGACTTTTTCCACCAGGGTTACGACATCTCCCATTCCCAAGATGCGGGAGGCGATGCGGTCGGGGTGGAAGGGTTCCAAATCATCGAGCTTTTCACCCACTCCGATGAATTTTATCGGTTTACCGGTAACAGCGCGGATGGACAGTGCGGCGCCGCCCCGGGCATCGCCGTCCATCTTGGTGAGCACTATTCCGGTGAAGTTGAGGGTTTCATCGAAAACTTGTGCGGATTTCACCGCATCCTGTCCGGTCATACCATCGGCGATGAAGAGTATTTCTCTGGGCTTGAGTAATCCTTTTAGAGCCGCAAGTTCATCCATCATTTCGTCGTCGATATGCAGTCTGCCGGCGGTATCGAAGATAATCGGGTCGAGTCCAATGCGCTGCGCTTCCCGCACTGCGTCGCGGGCTATTTGCAGTACTTTCCCTTTGCTGCAAAATACCGGTACTTCTATGCTTTCGCCTAAGATGCGCAGTTGTTCAACTGCAGCGGGGCGGTAGATATCGGCGGCGGCCATCATCGGTCGTTTGCCCTTTTTTCCCAGCCGTTTGGCGAGTTTGCCGCAGAAAGTAGTCTTCCCGGAACCCTGCAGTCCCACGACCATCACCGGCACCGGCGGTTCGCCCGATATATCCAAAGGGGTGTTGATCCCGCCCAGCAGGGCTACAAGTTTATCGTTGATAATCTTGATTATCTGCTGCCCCGGGGTGATGCTTTTCAATACTTCGGCGCCCACCGCTTGTTCCTGCACTTCAGCGATGAATTGTTTCACCACTCTGAAGTTAACATCGGATTGCAGGAGGATTCGGCGCACTTCGCGTAAAGCTTCGCTGATATTGCTTTCGGTCAGTTTGCCCCTGCCGCGAATTTTACGGAAGAAGCTTCCCAGTCTTTCGGTCAGTTCTTCAAACATAGAACATTAAATCCTCATTCTGGTAACGCGGGGGTCGATAATCACTTCTTCCTTTTCAAAGTCGAGTTTGAACCGCCATTGCTGGAGGGTTGAAGCGCCGATTATGACCTCTTCAGTTAGTCCGGGGACGATGAAAAAATCGGTCCAAAAGCGGTATTCATCGATGTAAAAATCAAGTGATACTCTTGAATTTACTTTCATGAAGGTTTTTTCATCCGCTGTAGATATCTGCCAAGGTTTCCGCATTTGAATTGGATTTTCCAAGCTTTTTGCTATTTCCGGGCGGATGCAGGAAACTGAAGCGCCGCTGTCGAACAGAGCGGTAACCTCTTTTTCACCTATCGGGCCCTCCAAGCGTATGCTGCGTTCGATAATAGACATCTTCTCTTTCCCTCACATCATTGAGATTCTTCTAAGAATGTAATTTGAGAAATATGTAGTCAATGAACTTGATCTTTAAATCCTCATTCGGGTAACCCGGGGGTCGATTATCACTTCTTCTTTTTCAAAATCGAGTTTGAACCGCCATTGCTGGAGAGTGGAAGCGCCGATTATAACCTCTTCGGTTAGTCCAGGGACGAGATAAAATTCCGTGGAGAAACGCACATCATCGATATAAAATTCAAGCGATACTTTTTCCTTAACTTGCATAAAAGTCTTTTCATCGGCGGTGGATATCTGCCAAGGAGTCCTTAAAGGGATTGGCTGTTCCAACATTTTAGCAATTTCCGGGCGGATGCAGGAAAATGAAGCTCCGCTGTCGAACAGAGCGGTAACCTCTTTTTCACCCATCGGGCCCTCCAAGCGTATGTTGCGTTCTATAATAGACATTTTTACCTCCTCCAAAGGTTCAATTAAAATAGCAGATAATTCTAAGATTTCCAGTTTCGGATTTTATTGATTAAAGCTGTGGTGGATTTTCCCGGTGTCAGGATAATCGTCGCTACTTTACCACCCCGCTTTACCACCGTGCCGCGTCCAACTACATCTTCAATTCTATAATCGCCGCCTTTTACCAGGATGTCGGGCTGGATCGCTTCGATGAGTTCTGCCGGGGTGGGCTGGTCGAAAATCACCACTATGTTCACCGGTGTAAGCTGGGAGACGATGAAAGCGCGGTCATTTTGATTGTTAAAAGGCCGCCCGGGCCCTTTATTCAAACCCCTTGCGCTTTCATCGGAATTCACTCCGACAATCAACATATCGCCGTATTTCCGCGCTGCAAGCAAGTATTCAATATGCCCCCGGTGCAATAGGTCGAACACCCCGTTGGTGAAGACCACTATGCCCCGGCATCTTTCTCGCCGGTTAACGGCTTCTTTCCAGGATAAAATTTCGTCCAAGAGAGTATGGTGAAAATGTTGCGTTAAACAAAAATATAGTGGACAGAATGCGTCCACGATTCACTTCTTAAGTCTACCATTCCTCTGCGAATTAGTGGGCGATACAGGAATTGAACCTGTGACCTCTGGTATGTGAGACCAGCGCTCTAACCAACTGAGCTAATCGCCCTTTTAAAGTAATTCAATATAATTAATTATTGAACAATTTCAAAATTTTGTCATCGTTTATATATTTGACTCAGCAAAATGAAATTATCGGCACTATTAAATGTCATCCCGGCTTTTCCGGGATGACTACACTTATGGGTCTGTTGAGAAAAGTTTCGCTAAGTGGATAATCGATTTTTTATTTGGTTTTGAAATGACAGAATTAATGTATTGATATTGCGGATTATCCGTTGGTTAGAAATCACTTAGCAACTGCTTCCAGCAAGATGCTCTTTAGTCTTTCTCTTTCGATAGGAACGACTCCGACTTCTCCGCACACGATTCCGGCGGCGAAATTAGCGATGGTAGCGGCCTCGCGTAAATCCGCTCCCGAAGCAAGGAAAGCCACTAATACAGCGATGACTGTGTCGCCGGCGCCGGAGACATCGTGCACTTTCAGCGCTTGGGTGGGGAGGTGCAGTGTAGTTTCCCGGTCGAGGAAAAGGGTCATTCCTTTGTCCCCGCGGGTAATGAGGATATATCGCGGCTCCAGCCGGTCGAAAATCCTCCTGCCGCAATTAATCACATCCTCTTCGGTGTTGATTTTGGCGACCAAAGCCGCTTCAGTTTCCTTGATGTTCGGTTTGAAAAGGGTGATCCCTCTGTATTGGAAGAAGTTGTGGAATTTAGGGTCGGCGGCGACGATGATCCCGGCTTCTAACGCCGCTTCGGTGATATCCTTAATTACCCGCTCGGTGATGACCCCTTTATTATAATCTTGAAAGATTACCGCATTAAATTGGTCGACCGTTCGGCGGAATCGTTCAGTCAAGGCGCTTTCAATCTCCGGCGGCAGATTTTCCCGCGATTCGCGGTCTACTCGCACTATATGCTGGCTGCGAGCGATTACCCTGGTCTTAACCGTGGTAGGTCGTGCCGGGTCGGTGAAGATGCAGGAATCATCCAGGTTCTGTTCCCGCAGTATGCGCTTCAGTATTTTTCCAAGATTGTCATCACCCACCACGCCGAAGGGGACCGGACTTGTTCCCAATGTGGCGAGATTGTTCACCACATTAGCCGCTCCGCCGAGGTTGTGTGTTTCATCCCGGACTTCGATGACCGGCACGGGCGCCTCCGGAGAAATCCGTTCTATTTCACCCCAGAAGTAGCGGTCGACCATCAAATCGCCGATTACTGCGATGCGTTTGCCTTGACAGGCGGCGAATAGCTCGGTTATGCGTTTTTTGTTGATTGTTAGAATTTTGTTCTGACCCAACATATTATTCGGTGGAGATAATTAATTGGAGCTCGAAACTCGAATACCGCAACTCACAACTATTTTCCCGGTTGATAATCCTCGAAAAACTTCCCCCAGGTGGTCTTTTTCCACTCATTCACCCGCTTCATTCCGGTTCGAGGATACCAGATATTATCATGGTAAACCGCTGAAGCATAGACGAAAAGATATACCAGCGGCGTATGGAACAACAGCTTCTGGAATATTTTCAGGGGAGAGAACCAGAACAGGTCCCCCACTGTCGAAGCCATATTGTCGCCGACTTTGAAGTTGAAATTCATTTCGGAAATATCTTCGCCAATAACTTCGATTTCGTCTATTTCGCCTACACCCAGACCCTTTTCATGCGCCAGCCGGATATACTTCAGGCTCATAGGGTCGAATCCCATTATCTTGGCGGCGACGGCGTCGATGGCGGTGCTGTCACCCGAAGCGAGGATGAGATTCTTTTCGTGAGGAAGCATAGTCCTGGGCCCGGGTCCGGAACCGCAGGTGGTGCCATCCATCACCGTGAAGATACCGGGATGAATCTCCTTTTGAATCGTGAGCAGGTCGACCAATGTTTCGTGTATAACCGAATGAGTGTAATGCCGGCGGGTGTTGAGCAGTCCGCCGAAGGCGTTTTTCATCGAGCCGGTGGTGGTAGTGTAAATGTGAGTCTTCACGGTCGGAAGGTGTAATATATTTTTTCCTAGGAAGAAATCAGGGATGCGAAAGCCGTGCGGGAAAATCTTATGAAGAGTAGGCGTTTCATTTGTAGGCTGGTAAATCTCCCATTTCATATCATCTTTGAGGAAATTATACCGCACTTCCAAATTGTAATGCTCGAAGATGGGTTTGTATTTGTTGAATTCTTCACCCTTGAACGCATCGGTGACCACGGTTTCATTCTGGACGCAGACCAGGTTTCCATACCCGCCTCTTTGCAAACCCAGGACAGTGCCTTCGAGCTGCCAAGGGGTAGTATTCGCTCCGGGGAACATTAGATGCCAGGAGATATTATCTTTGAGGATGGTGGGAGCGGTGGAATCCAGAAATTTTTTATAATCTGCTATTTCCATCAGGCGCGGTATATCTTCCAGCACGGATTCAGGGCTGGTCTTCAATATTGCAACTTTTGCTCTTGCCAATTTATTCCTCGAAATAGGCTGTTTTATGATAAAAAATATATAGTCCTAACGATTCGCAGTCAATTCAACAGATTATATAAAAAATAGAGAGCACAAATCACCTCGTGCTCTCTAATGAACTCAATCATGGGCGAATATTTATTTTTCAATTTTGAAAATGCAATCAACCGGGCAGACTTCGATGCACTGCGGCTCATCGAAATGCCCTTCGCACTCAACGCAGATGTCAGGGTCGATTTCAAAGAATTCATCACCTTCGATGATGGCTTCGACCGGGCATTCGGGTTCGCAAGCTCCGCAGTTGATACACTCATCCGCATCTTCTATGGGATGATTGGGATCGGGATTGATGAATAACGCCATTTTGGCTCCTTCTATGGTAAATTTTAGTTTGTATTAGGCAAAGCGCCTTGTTATGATTTTTTGGTGGTGTTACCAGTTGGAGAACCGGTGAATTATCAGTTGCCCTCCATTATCTCTTTCTCCTTATCCAAGAGGAAATTATCGATTTCCCGGACATATTTATCGGTTAAATCTTGAACCTTGGATTGGGTTCGTTTGAGTTCGTCTTCAGAAATATCGGAGGATTTTTCCGCTTTGCGCAGTTGTTCATTGGCATCGCGGCGGATATTGCGGACTGAAACTCTGAAATCCTCAGCGGTTTTGCGGACCATTCTAACCAAGTCTTTGCGGCGTTCTTCGGTGAGGGCAGGAATATTCAAGCGTATGAAACTGCCATCGTTATTGGGGGTGATGCCCAAGTCGGATTTGAGGATGGCTTTTTCAATCTTACCAGCCATTCCCTTCTCCCAGGGTTGGATGGCTATGGTCCGAGGTTCAGGGATTGAAATGGATGCGACTTGATTAATCGGCACTTCTGCGCCGTAATAATCCACTTTAATTCCATCGAGCAGGCTGGGGTTGGCGCGGCCGGTGCGGATGTGTGTAAGTTCCATTTGGAAGGATTCGACCGTCTTCACCATCTTTTGTTCGGAATCTTTTAGGACTTCGTCGGTCATGGTATTATCGTATTATTTATGTTGTGCAATTTTCTCTAAGACATATTGGATATGAAAAACATGCTAACGAGTCAGCCATAATATATTTCAATCCTTCTTTCCTGACATACATCCATAAAATCTTTTTCGTTAAAGGTCACCAGGAAATGTATTTTGAGATTATCATCATTTAAAATGAACCTGATGAGCATATCAACAAAGCTTATATTGCGCTTTTTGAATATTGATGAGTATATAGTCGCTTCTAAAGCTTCCCTACGGTATGGTTGATCGTTGATGTATTTAATAGCCAGCTTTTTTCTAGCTTTATTAAATTTCTCTACCCAGCTTGATTGTTTGACAAATCTGGTATTTAAGAATTCGTATAGGATAGGCCAAGGTAGAAGAATGTTATAGCGTTGAATTGATTCCCATATTTCTTTACATTTTTCGTGATGTGTATCTTTTGAATGATAAAGTCCAAACCAGAAGCAAGAGTCCGGTAAGATAAATTTGTTTATACTACCATTCAATTTCAAGGTCCTCTTCTGCGAGTGCATATCCAGACCAGGGGGCGCGTTTCCTTTTGCCGATAATAAATCTACCTTTCAATTTCTCGTTTCTATCCTTAAAAAGCATAAAAATTCTATCTTTATTTTTAAAATCCACATTTCTTTCTAGTTCTTCAAGAAGTTCTCCGGCTATATCTTCATTATATTCGAAAGTCAGAATAGCAACGCCATCACCACATTCAATCGCCTTATATTTATCAAGCCATGAATACATGTCTTCATAGTCCCCCTGAATTCCCAAATCAAAAGATATTAGAATAGTCTGTTTCATTGGCAGCGCCTCTTATTGTTTTCAATCTTCGCTTTATTACTCCGAACTCACCAGCGTCCCCACATCTTCGCCCAGAATAATCCGTTTCAAATTCCCCTTAACCATCAATTTAAACACCCTTATAGGTATGGCGTTATCCATACTCAAGGTAAGGGCGGTGATATCCATAACTTTCAACCTATCCTGAACCGCATCCATATGAGTGATAGATTTATAGAATCGAGCGTTGGTGTCTTCCTCCGGGTCGGCGTTATACACTCCTTCAACTTTGGTGCCCTTGAGGATGATATCCGCTTTAATTTGAGTGGCTCGCAGGGAAGCGGCGGTGTCGGTGGTGAAGAAGGGATTCCCGGTTCCAGCGGCGAAGATTACCACCCGTCCCTTTTCCAAATGCCTGACGGCGCGCGGGAGGATGAACGGTTCCGCTATTTCATCCACGCTGATCGCCGACAGCACTCTGCATTTGATGCCAATCCTTTCAAGATAATCTTGTAGCGCGAGGGAATTCATCACTGTCGCCAGCATTCCCATATGATCGGCGGCGACCCGATCCATCCCTTCTGCAGAAGCTCTGAATCCGCGGAAAATATTACCCCCTCCGATGACAACACCGGTTTGAATCCCCAAATCAACGATACTCTTAATTTCCTCCGCGATATACTTAACCGCTTCAGGATCCAAGCCATATCCTTGTCCGCCTTGAAGCGCTTCACCTGAAACTTTTAAGAGGACTCGGCGATATTTGGGCTGGCTGTTTTCGCTGGCAGGCATTAATTGCCTCCAAGGGCGAAGCGAACGAAGCGGGTGGGTTCCACTTTAACCTGCGAGGCTTTGGCTTGGCTGGATAAGTATTGTGAAACCATTGTTTTCTGTTCTTTGATGAACGGTTGTTCCAGCAGGCAGACATCTTGATAAAATTTATTGGTTTTGCCTTGTGCAATTCGGTCGACGAGATGTTCCGGTTTGCCTTCATTGCGAGCCTGAGCGCGGTAGATTTCCAGTTCTTTTTCCAGGGTTTCGCTAGGGACTTCTTCGCGCTTGAGGAAGCTGGGGCTGGAAGCGGCGATTTGCATAGTTAAATTGTGAGCGATTTCCCTGGCTTTTCCGGCGTCCCCCTCCGCCTGATATTCCAGCATCACTCCCAATCGCGCGCCGGCGTGAATATAGACCTCGATGAATCCGTCATCGGCTTGAAAGCGTTCAAACCGGCGCAGCTGTATCTTTTCGCCGAGTTTTAAAGATAATGAATCGAGTGTTACACTGGCTTTATCGCCATCTAAGATCAGGTCAGCCCAGCCGTCAGGCAATAGATTCAGCTCTGCGATCGCTTGAGATAATTTCCCTGCCAGGTTTTGAAAATCGGATGTCCTTGCTACGAAATCCGTTTCACAATTAAGCTCGAGGAGGACGCCGACTTTCGTATCGTCCGACAAGTGTGATCGAATCAATCCCTCATCGGCGCTTTTTTCGCTGCGCTTGCGCGCGCGGGCTAATCCCTTTTCACGCAGGATGTTCATCGCTTTATTAAAATCGCCCTCAGCTTCGGTGAGAGCGTTTTTACAATCCATCATACCGGCGCCGGTTTTTTGCCTTAGCGCCTGCACTTCTTTAGCGGATATTGCCATATTTGTCTTAGCTGTTGTTATTATTTTAGTTAATTATCGAAATAATAAATGAATTTGATTTATAATATCATCAAGACGCTTCATTTGTTGGAAGTGGGTTTAGTTTTGTCATCCTTGCGAGAACTGTTACTTCTGCCGTGGGAGCGGGACCGTCGTTTGCGAGGGGGCTTTTTAGCGGTTTCTGAAGTTGACGCTGAGGGTTTAGGCGGCTGGGTTTCAAGTGCAATTTTCTGACCTTCCAAAATGGCATCGGTGAACATTCTGGTTATCAATCCTACGGATTTAAAGGAGTCGTCATTCGCTGGCACGGGAAAGTCCACCAATTCCGGATTGGTGTTGGTGTCTACGATGGCGAATACCGGGATATCAAGCTTGCGCGCTTCTGCGACAGCGATATCTTCCTTCTTGATATCCACGATAAACACAGCGCCGGGGAGTCTTTTCATATCTCTAATCCCGCCCAAGACCTTTTCCAGTTTGGCTCTTTCTTTCTCCATCTTCAGGCGTTCTTTTTTGGAAATGAGGTCATAAGTTCCATCAGAGGCTTTTCTTTCGTAGGATTCCAAGGTCTTCACGCTTCGCCTGATGGTGGCGAAATTGGTGAGGGTTCCGCCCAGCCACCTTTCACTGACATAAGGTGAATTGCAGCGCTGAGCCTCGGAGCGGATTACATCCTTCGCCTGCTTTTTTGTGCCCACAAAGAGAATAGCCTTGCCCGAAGCGGCGGTTTTCACAATTTCAGCGCAGGCTTCTTCAAGGCAGCCCTGAGTCTTCTTTAAATCTATTATATGGATACCCTGTTTCGACATAAAGATATACTGCCGCATTTTTGGGTTCCATCGGCGGGTGAGATGTCCGAAATGGGTGCCAGCCATTAAAAGTTGTTGTATAGTTATCCTCAAACTTGTTCCTTATAGCTTCCTAATTGGTATTTTATATTAAATGAAATCCATCGCGGCGCTATCGGTTGCATAATGAAGCAAAAAAGTTTCGAGTGTCAAGTGCCAAGCGCCAAGGATTTTACTTGACATTCTCTTACTCAGTTAAATGAATCAGAAATCTTAATGTCTACCGTAGAATAAATTGCGGATAAACCATCATGTGATGGTCTCTTTCGCGATCAACATACAACTTAGTATGAAAATAATCGGCTCGCGGACTTGCATTCCGGTTATTTTCAAGGTAAACCCTCATGCCACCGTTGCGGCACAACTTAGAATGAAAATTGGTTATGGATTCCCGCTAAAAGCATGCGGGAATGACAGCCCTAACCCCTAAACCCTAACCCCTAAACCCTATCTTTAAAAGAAAATGCCGATTAAAATAGCCGGATACAACATCGACGCCGATTTGCTCGAACGCTTTAAAACCTTCCTGACCAAATTAGATGAAATCGGCGATTTAGACCAGGTTGAATACATCCCCGACCTCCGTTCCTTCCTGGCGGAAGATAATTTGACTCCTGAAACCCTTAGCGCGGCTTACGCCCGCATCTCTCGATACCCCGATTCGGTCAGCGAATTGCGGAAAATCGCCCGCCAAAGCGTGGCTCGCGCACGCCGCTCCAACAGGAAAATCGTCTTCGATATGGGACACGCTTCGGTGGCGGAACATGCGGTATTCAATATCGATATCACCGGCGTTTCCCGCCTGGCGATAGAAACTATTGAAGCGCGCCGTTTGATATCCTTCACCGAAAAATCACAGCGCTACATCGCCCTGTCACCCAGCTACATAATCCCACTCGAATTGACCGGCGCCCCTTTGGGAGTGGAACTCGAAGAATTGTGCGAATTCCTCTTCAATGCTTACCATGATTATTTGGGGAAATTGGAAGACTACTTTGAACGGAAAGCCGGCCAATCCGCCAAATTGTCGGCTCAGGAAGACGCCCGCTACCTGCTGCCTTTGGCCTCCGGCGCTCAATTGGGTATGACAGCCAACGCCCGCAATATCGAACACCTGCTTCGCCGCACCCTGCGACATCCGCTGATCGAACTGCGCCAATTCGCCGATGAACTGAAAAACGGGGTCATCAAGATTGTCCCCTCCCTAATCCGGCATCTGGAAACGGAAGACTTGGAAGTGGAATTCAATCCCGAATCGTTCAGCGGCGAAGTTCCCGCCGATGAAGTGCAGCTGCTTCATTCTACCGAAAACGCGGATGATGTATTGTTGACTGCGTTAATTTTCGCGGTGGAAGGATTTTCCTGGGAAAACGCGCGGATGAAATCGGAAGGAATGAAGGAGGAAGATAAACGACTGTTCGTTAGAAAAAATCTTGAAAACCTAAAGCGTTTTCACACATTGCCCCGGGCTTACGAAACGGTCGAATTCGCCTTTCAAGTGACACTTTCCGCCACCGCTTACGCACAGCTTAAAAGGCACCGGCTGACAACTCAACTTGTTCAACCCTACCATCCCGATTTGGGATATACCCTGCCAAAAAGCATCGAAGAAGCTGGACTGAACGAAGATTTCAATCAAAAGATGAATGCGGCGGCGAAACTATACCGGGAAATATCCGCAGAATATCCTTATTGCGCACCTTACGCCTTGACCAACGCCCACCGCAGGGTGGTGTATTTGCAGGCTAATGCCCGCGAATTACATCACATCGCCCGCCTGCGTATGGATAAAACGGCTCAATGGGATATCCGAGCAATTGTAACCGATATGGTGAACCTCGCCCGCAAGCGGGCTCCCTTGACTATGGCTCTCACCTCCGGGAAGGATGAATTCACTATCGATTGAAAAACACTGCGCTGCTTATCCGGCTATACGGGTCTATTAACAAGCATCAAACTGAGGAGATAACAATATGAAATGGTTGTGCACAATCTGCGGCTACATTCATGAAGGGGATGAACCGCCCGAAATCTGCCCCCAATGCGGAGCTCCCAAGGACAAATTCATTAAATTGGAAGAGGAATAAAAACAAACACCAGTGATTATAGATATGAAGTAGTGCCGGTTAATCGCTGATATGGCTTCTCAATTTGCAAGTAATCCCTATAATACCGTCATTCCGGCTTGTCCGGAATCGATTACCGATGCGCTTCGCTTGCGGGAATGATGAAGGTTGGGATGACCACAATTATTTGGGGACACTGCCAGATATGAATGGTTGATTATTCAATCACCCTCAATCTAATATTGCCAATTAATTTCGTGTTTCGAATTTGTTTCGTATTTCGTATTTCGTGTTTCGAATTTGTTTTGTGTTTGTTTCGTATTTCGTGTTTCGTATTTGTTTCGTATTTCGTATTTCGAATTTCTGATTTAGGATAGAATGTAGGATGGCTTCTTAACCCACCGCATCTTTTCAACATTCCTTGTTCAACACTCAACATTCAACACTCAACATTCATCATTCAACACTCAACATTCAACACTCAACATTCA
>JABMRZ010000403.1 GCA_013202315.1 Candidatus Tariuqbacter arcticus
GATTAGGCAGAGAATATGCATTTTTCGAAAAATCACCATGATTATGGTTAATTATTTGTGTTTATTTAATACAACAAATTATCAGCCCATAATCAAGTTGGTAATTCAATACTTTTGCAAGAGCCTCTGGAGATAAAAGATTTCAGATCATCAACCTCAACATCCAATGAATCTGTTATAATCTGGTCTATGAAGACGGTTTTATACGGTGGAATACAAATAACAGCATCCATATATTTGGTGTCTCCTTCAGAGCCCTTTGTCTTTGAATGAGTCGAAAATACGAATCCCATCAGTTATTAAAAACGCGTAGCTGCCCATTTATTCTCTAAGAATACAGCAAGTTGTTAAAAAAAGATTTTTTTTGAAAATAAGTTTATATAAACTGCATAAATATTCAAAAACATGGGAATCATAATGCGGACTTTCGACATTCTTCTTACGCTAATAGCGGAAATTTCCGATATTGGCTCATTTCCGAATGATCATGAGAAAATACATCGAACATTCTATGAATTGTCAAAAAATCCTCATTTTAAGAAATATTTCTCTGAAGTACTTTTTAGTAACGAACTTGGCTATCTATTTTCCGATGAAATTGATTCGGTTATCAACATTTTCCATTTATCCGGAATATTAGGTCGTCCTAATCCAACTTATAGAGAAAATTCCATTAATATAACTCTTGATGATGTTAAAAATGACCCAATCACTAAATCAATATATGATGAAAAATACTTCAGAAAATTTGCTGCAAATTTTAAAAGGATGATTCAATCATGACTATGATTAATCAAGTTTTAAAGGAATTGGATCTTTGGGTCGGATCGATAATTAACGAATATTCTGCATTCCAACGCATGGAAAAAATTAGAGAAAAAGTAATACATGATCCTATCTGGGGTACAACACAGTTTTCACCGATTGAAGTATTTTTCTTAGACTGTCCTTTGGTACAACGTCTACGGGATATTAAACAAACTGGACTAGCATTTTTAGTTTATCCAACTGCTAATCACACTCGCTTTGATCATACACTTGGAGTAATGGCACTTGTACAGCGTATTATTGAGACAATTAACCATCGTTTTCGGATGAACAGCATAACAGAATCAGAGTCAATACATATGAGATTAGCAGCACTTTTCCATGATGTCGGTCACGCCTTCTTTTCACATGCATCGGAAAGAATCTACAGCAACAAAGAGTTCTATAAAAAACTAAAATATGAATTTCATTGTTTAACGCAGTTTAAACCTAAGCCGCACGAACTTATTTCATACTATATTTTAAAGACAAATTCTTTTCGTCGTCTAGTGGACAGGCTTGTGAGAACACCTTCTATTATGATAGAAGATCTTGACATAAATATTGACTTTATTTGTGATCTAATTATTGGACTATGGACTAATAATCCTTCCAGAAGATTTTTATATGAGATTATTAATGGCCCATTAGATGCTGATAAACTCGATTATCTAGCACGAGATGCATATTTTGCCGGACTTTCAGTGGTATATGACCTTGAACGATATATTAACACTGTATCTTTAGATAAAGAAAAAGATAATTCAAAGGCATTAAGAATTCCTTTACCATCAATTAACGCGTTAGAACAAATAATATTAAGCAAAATGATGCTGTATTCATACATCTATCATCATCACAAAATTATTAGCGCAGAGGGCATGCTTCGCGATCAATATATTCTTTTTTCGTCTAATATTTTGGTAAAAGATAATTATCCTTCCACTTCATGTTTTTTTAATGAAATTTTAAAAACTGATTCAGAATTAATCCAATATAGGAACGCAGAATTAACAGGCAAAGATGACATGATCCTTCTTCGAATGCTTTTTAGACGAATATTACTTAAGCGTGCATTTTGTGTATCTCGAGTCTTCGTTAAAGACTATCAGAAGGAGAAAAATTTGAATAGTGAAATGAGTAAGAACTTTGGACGTTTGTGCAGTGACATGCAAGATGATGCTAATCGTGCTATTGTATTAGATGAATTTTACAATACTATGTTAAAAAAAATACCATCGGGACCAAAGAAAGACGCGTTCCGAATTGAATTCATCTCAATTCAATTTCCTGAGTCTCCTGACTTTAAAGAGGTAACTAAGTTGGTCGTGCCAGTTAGAGAAAGTTGGCAAACTAAAAATGGTGTACCATTTAAAAGTGTTTTTCCACTCACAGAGTGGGTTAATGCATATTCTAATTTCAGATGGATTGGCTATTTTTTCGCTCTAGATGGATATCGATATTATTTTGCAGAAGTAGTTTCAACTTATCTAAAAAAGAAATATGATCTTGAATTCAATGAAATTGCTCATAAAATGTGTAAATTTCCTGAAGAAGATAAAATACATTTACCTTGGTTTCTTTCATCGTTAGAGCTGCAACCTAGCCTTCCATTATAATATTATCACTTCATTTTACTATATAAAAACCAGCCTAACCATAGAAACTGAGTTGACGACCGATAATACAATACTCATTGAAAGTAATAATAATGTTGAACAGTAATTAATAACAACTGCCCTCGGCAAGGAGGCGGTTTCATCCGTCTGGGTAATCGCCCGTGTAATCCGAATATGGATTAACCCGGCGGTCTGCGCTAAAGCTAAATCAGCGATATTCCAATAACCAAGCATTTCAAGTAACGAATTAATGAACACTTGGAAACTCAATCGCTCCGATTCTTCCATGAACCGGCAAGCATAAGCGCCAGACTTCATGGCAAAATCGTTCAGGATATATCTGGTATTTGAAACACCACCGGGATTCTTGGGATTAGCGCCGTGCATCCGGCATACTTTGTAACCATCGACCGCCGGATTCAAGCACCGAGTCCCGGTGGCTTTACTGGTCGCCTTGCACTGTTTAGCGCGAATCCCAAACGGCAAGTCCCGCAACGGCTCGTCATCCCAGTTTTTAGCCGGAGGCTGGTTCAAATCGGGATTAGAAGGTTCGAAGATATTTTTCTTTGTCTTTAATTTAGCCATGCTTAATTAGCCTGTGGGGTTGAAAACAAATTAAGCCGAAATCGCAGAAGGCGAAATCCGCCCTCCCCTGTATTATACCGGACTTTGAGATTATTATCAACCCAATTTCGCCCATCCGTGCTGTCGTTTTAACAGCACTATACTGTTATTTAGGAGGTTTCTGCCTTTTTTCCCTCGTAAGAACGACAATATCCCGGACTCGATGTGGACTGAGATAAAATTTTTCCGCCAGCACTCGGTAGATATGTCCGGATTGAAATCCTTGCCTTTTATATTCAGCAAACTCAGCTCGGATTGCCTCATCTCTCCGAAACCGATTATCTGTTATAGGCATGATTTTTTCTTTTCCATTTATGGTGACAAATCCAATGAACGCTTTCATCGGCGGTGGCTTCTGCGATGTCCATTCCTGAATCCATTCCGGCGAAGCCTCATTCATATCCCATCCCTGTTCCGGCTCCCGCCAGACCACGAACTTTCCCCCCTTCTTTTCTACCGCACAGTTTATCCCCTGGGCCGTTAAGTCTTCGATAAGCGACCCGATTTCTCGTCTCCGCAGGGGCTTGCTCACTTGAATCCGATATGGATGTTCCCACTTCTGACTCTCGCTTTCAAGGTCAAGTTTTTTCATATCTCTACCTGCGAATTTATTCTCTGAATAAACCTTTTTTACCCCGTGCCACCTCGCTATTTTACCGTTCTGCTCCGCCCATTCGCACCAGGTTCGACTCTGTCCGTTTAGTTGGTATACTCCCCCACGATTTTTCATTTGGACGCGAACGTGGGCGATTTCTGTGCGTTTCACCGTTCATCTTTTACCGTTTCCTAATCGCGGTAGTCTGTAACCGCGGTTGATATTCAAGTTCGATCAGGTTTTGAACCTGCGCTTGCATCTGTATATAATTTGCTTCAGGCATATCCTTTTTCAGTTCTTTCATAAGCCCATCGAATTTCCCTTTTGCGATGGAGGAAACTTGGTTAATCACCCATTCAGGGTCGGTCCCGAAAGCGCCAGCCAGCAGATTAATCATCTTCGCAGGATCGGTGAAGTTGGTAACCGTGGTTTTACTCAGGCTGTAATAATGCCCGGCTGCTTTCAAACGGTCTTTACCGATAAGTTTAGCTTTCAGAAGTTCGGCAAGTTCTTCTTTTCGTGCATACATGATTTTAGCTCGGGCGGATATTTCTTCATATTCATCGGCAATAGCTTGAAGATCGTTTGGGTCGGTAAGTGTAATCGGATAATCGGATTTACAGGCATCTTGATAAGTATTACACTGGTGACGGTATTCGCACCATGGGCAGTATTTGTTGAGGATTTCCAGTGCAGGTTTTCCGTCTTTAATTTGCTGGATTCGTTTATTAATCAGGAAGATATACTCTCTGGCTTCATCAAGTTCTTCATCAGTTCGGGTGATGCGCTGCCGGATACCGTGCCGCAACATATGGAACTGCATTTCGACATTTTCGATTTCAGGGAACTCTTCCTTGATCGCCATAATGTAGATTGACGCTTGTAGGCTTTGCCGAAATTCTTCAGCGGTGTAAAGCATGCGGTTGGTCTTATAATCCAGGATATGAACGGTTTGCGAATTAGGCTTATCGATGCGGTCGATATAACCCAGGATAGTAATTTCTCCCGATTTATCGGGATCGAAGACGAATCGTTGTTCGATGGCGATGACGGATTCAGCATTACAGACTTCATTTTCGGCGAAAGTTTTAAGTATCTGCTGAGCTTGGATGAAAAGTTCCGGCGGATAACTATCGTCTTGCATCACACTTTTCAGATGTTTCTGGATGAGGTTTTTGCGATGGGTGAGTGGTCCGAAGTAATTTTCAGATTTCAATTCAGGATAAGCATTTTCGAGTGTTTTGTGTACGATTGTCCCGATGACCGCTGGTGATGCGGGGTCAATTCTGGGTTGTGTTTTAGTGATGTAGCGATGTTTGAATTTAGCGGGACATTGTGTTATCAGTTCCAGCCTTGAGAAGCTGATGTACTTTTTCGGGATGTTAGGAGTTTTCATTTTTTCACCTTTTGTTTTAATTTTTTGTAGGGAACGCAGATCTGCGTTCCTTACATTCAGTCATGGTATTTATCGGC
>JABMRZ010000404.1 GCA_013202315.1 Candidatus Tariuqbacter arcticus
AAATAGGGTTTAGGGTCTGGGGTTTAGGGTTCAGCTCCGCCGTGGTGTCGACTCTCCGCAGTCGCCACCTTTAAAATCTGTGATTCAATTCCAAAGACCAAAGCCACTATTTTCATTCTAAGCTACATGCCGCAGGCACACAAGGATTAATCAGAGATTAGTCAAATAGCCTGTGTTTTGTGATATTTATGTGATGAGCGTCATAGTAGGTTTGGACAATTTATGAGTAATTTATATTTGTAGAGGTAATTATATGATTATTAAACCCAGTTTCCCAATATGAATTTGCTTTCTTCAAATACCTTCTCTGTAAAAAAGACTCCGTTTATGGTTATGGTTGCTTTGCTGGTGTCCGATATGGTAACCATAGCGGCTTCATTGTATCTGGGTTATGCTTTTTACCATTTAATAGATATTGGAAAAGGTCCCCAGCCATTGGAGTTGTATCTGAAACTGACCGTGGGCGCTGAAATAGTGATGCTGGTAATTTTTCAATTAGTTGGTTTATATGAACCTGAAATCAGCATTTTGAATATTTCCGAAGTCCGCAAGATTTTCAAAGCGACCTTGGTAGGTCTGCTGATTTTCTTTTTCCTCACATTTTATTTGAAAAATATCAGCTTTTCACGACTTATCATCACTTTCTCGGCAATTTTTCTCTTCGTGTTGGTCAGTTTCGAACGATTATTTTTCTATAAATTGCATCAGAAACTCCATATGCGAGGTTTCGGTGTAAATCGGATATTGATTTATGGCGCAGGTGAGGTTGGACAATTGCTGTACAGGCGTTTGATGCAGTCGCCGGCTTTAGGCTACCTTCCTATGGGCTTCATAGACGACAACACTGAAAAGGTTGGCAAGTTCATCTCCAACAACCAATCCGCTGCGAATTATTCGCTCCCGGTTCTGGGTACTTTCGACAGCTTTGAGAACTTGGTCAAACAGAAAAACATCAATGAATTGTTTGTCACCATAACATCTTTACATGCGGAGAAATTCGCCCAGGTGATTCATAAATGTCGGGAATTGGAGGTGAACTTTCGCTTTGTGCCAAATTTATTCGATTTGAAGGTTCAGAGGATATCCGTTTCGGGTGTGGATGGTATTCCATTATTGTCGATTAAAGCGCCCAGGATTAATCCGGTTTATTCGTTTGTAAAACGCATTTTCGATGTTGTTGTTTCGATTGCAATGTTGATTCTATTAAGCCCGGTGATACTTCTTATTTCATTGTTGATAAAGAAAGATTCTCCCGGTTCGGTGATTTTCAAACAAAAACGCATTGGCTTAAAGAAGAAAGAATTCAAAATGTATAAGTTCCGTACTATGTGGATGGATGAAAATCCATACGATTGGACCCCGACTTCGCTCGATGATAAGAGAATCACACCATTCGGAAAATTCCTTCGCCGCACAAGTTTGGATGAATTGCCCCAGTTCATAAATGTTCTTAAAGGGGAAATGAGTGTGGTTGGTCCCCGACCGGAAATGCCCTTCATTGTGGAAAAGTACAGCGAACTTCAATGCGATAGGTTTGAAGTCAAGCCGGGCATCACCGGTATATGGCAAATCAGCGCCGACCGAGGCAAACAAATCCACGATAATATAGAATATGATTTGTATTACATCGATAATTGCGGATTTCTACTCGATTTGGTGATAGTCATTCGTACCATCTATTTTGCGATAAGGGGGATAGGAGCTTTTTAGATACTTGCACATTCACTCTAAGAGTCCGTCTCTTACATTTCTGTATGTATTTGTAATTCATAAAAATGCATAATTTTGTTTTTCTTGAGCATTGAGCCATGAGGCTTGAGCCTTTCTGTTCTCTTTTTTCTGTTCTCGGTTCTCAAATCAAATATCAAATATCATATTTCAAATATTTTTGGCTAGTATTTACGCAAATTATCATTATAATTCATGCCCTTCATAAAGAACTATTGCCTAATTTTAGCCGCTATTATTGGCGTTGCAGTCTCCCAGTTGTCCGGTGAAACCAGGGAATCGGTGCCGATTTACCACTGGGCTTATGATATTATTGATGAATTGACGGTGCGGGGTTATTTTAGAGATTTAAACTTGATAAACCGCCCATTCACCCGCTGGCAGATTGTTAAAAGCCTGGAGAAATGCGAATATACCGGTGATGACCCGGTCGCCGAATCATTGATTGAGATGTTAAGGGAAGAGTTTTACCCGGAACCCGCTAAAAAATTAAAAATTGGCGCCTATCTCCAACAGGATGGAATATTCGAAGACGACGAATTTAAACCCAGAGGAATAGCCGTCAGTAAAATCAGCTGTTCCATCGGCGAAAGGCTCACAATCTACAACAGTATGCGCCTCGATCAATATCTTCCCGATGACCCTTATTACATAGGAAAGCATTGGCGGGGTTTTTCCGGTTATTCTGAACAGGCATATATCAATTTGCGAATGGGACCGGTCAGCTTTCAATTCGGCCGGGATTGGCAGGTATGGGGTTCGGGACAGCGGGCGCACCTCCTGTTCAGCGATAATTCTCAGCCTTTCGATTTGGGGCGGTTGAAAGTATATCTGGGGAATTTCACCTTCACTGCAACATCCGCCCAGCTGAATTCGATTACCGAAAGCGATACAAACTATGTCAATATTATCGGTGTTGACACTGTTATTGTTGACACTATTATTACAGTTGTATATCCCAGTGAGAGGCGAAGGTTCTTAGCTTCTCACCGCATCGATTGGCGGGTGTCGGAAAAACTGCAAGTGGGCGTATCGGAAGCGGTTCTCTACGGCGGTGAAAATCGGACATTTGAACTGTACTATCTAAACCCCTTCCTTTTCTATCATAGTGAACAGCAGAATCAGGAGAGCGAAGGAAATACGCTGGTTGGCGCTGATTTCCTGTTTTTTCCGGGGAAGGGGTGGGAAGTGTATGGTGAAGTCCTGGTGGATGACTGGCAGTTCGACAAGAGCAAGGCTACAGATTTAGAGCCGCCCGAAGTCGGTTGGATTGTCGGCTGCAGGAAAAGCGCTCCGTTAGGGCTGTCGAGGGCGGTCGTGAGTCTTGAATATTCCGGCGTCACCAACCGGACTTACAACACTCTCCAGCCCGAACAGAAATTTATGCATCAAAATAAGCCCATCGGTCATTGGATGGGCAGCGATTTCGATTTATGGTCGATTGGAATGACGGAATGGTTGACACCCAAAATTCGCGGGGCATTGTCATTCACCTTTATTCGCAAGGGTGAAGGTGATATTTACGAGCCGTTTGGTACCGAATTTTATTCCGTTCCCGATGTTTCGATGGGATATTCGGAGCCGTTTCCCACTGGGATAATCGAAAGAACATATAAGCCTGCGTTTGAACTTTGGTATCATCTGGATAGGAAATGGGATTTTCGTTTTAAAGGCGAATACAGCTATATTGAAAACTATAGAAATATTCAGGGTGAAGATAACGATTCATACAGACTGTCTATAGGGGCAAGCTTGGATGTAGAATATTTTCTATGCTTGGGTAATAATAGAGGCAAATAGAATTTGCCTTTCAAAAGCAGGCAGTTTAACTATAATGAGCGACAAAAATTCACGCCGTTTTTGTACGGGCGAGGTTACCTCGCCCCGGAGCGATTGTGCTTGGATTCTGGGCTGGGAAACCCAGCCCTTACAAGATTGG
>JABMRZ010000405.1 GCA_013202315.1 Candidatus Tariuqbacter arcticus
CCTTATCATTACTTCATTACTTTATTACTGTGAATCCTTATCATTACTTCATTACTTTATTACTGTGAATCTTACTTTATTACTGTGAATCCATATTATTACTTCATTACTTTATTACTGTGAATCCTCATTACTTTATTACTGTGAATCTTACTTTATTACTGTGAATACTTCTCTTTTGAATTTCTATATGAGTCGTGTAACCCACAGAATAATCCTCACCGCCGCTGTCCTCATAATTTGTCAACCGCTGGCTCATTCGCAGGAAGCGGTTCGGAGCGATACCCTGCTGAAGCTGGCGGTTTTCAAGCCGCATACTCTGGTTTATGATAATCCTAAAGGGAAAATTATCGGTCATATAGACCGGGGGAGGGTGATAAGACTGCTCGGCTCGGAAGGGATGTGGCTTCATTTCACCACCTGGGATTTCAATTCGGGATGGCTCCGCTGGGAGAATACGGTAACCCTCGATGAATGGGCGAATAGCCCCCGTTTCGATTCATTACAGACGATTATAATAGCTTGGGAAAGGGCGGTGAAGGCGCTGGATGAGGGGATAGACGAGTCGCTGGCGATTATTCAAAGCTATAGAGATGGGATTTCCGCCGGTGAAATTAGCCTTTCTGCAGGAATAGCCGGTATTGAGCGGGAATCGGTGGTGATCGAAAACAGTTTCCGGGAGCTGCATCAAGTCGAGCGAACGGCGGTTCTGGAAGACGCTGTAAAAGCGCTGGATGGAAAAAGGTGGGCTTTGAGCAACGGTCTGCAGTATTTAGTTGAATATCTCCGGGAGGGGGATGAGGAAAGCGGAACTAATGCGAGTAACTACTTCGATACAGCCGAAAATTTCGTATATGAATATACGCGCATAATTTTCCGCTTGAAATCGACCTATGACCTTTATGATGAAGCGCCCGAAGTGAACAATGAAAAACAATGATATATTTTGCTGGGATTTACGACTATTGACTAAATGTATGTTTTTCTATACATTTATAAGTTTGATAATTGCAATAATCTCGTGATTTGGCTTTTATTGCTATAATGAGCGACAAAAGACTTTGTATTTTTATTGTAGGGACGAGGCACGGCCTCGTCCACAAATGTGACAATCATTAATGTCGTTTAATATAATAGGATTATTTGTATCATTATAGGTCTTTTAAAAACGGCTAAAATATATTTATTGCAAATGTTTGATAATTAAGTATATATTTCGATTTTGAATAGCCATAATAGCCATAATAGCCAGTGAATAAAAATCATAATAAACAGATAGATAACCATTTCTTTTTGACAAAGCTATAATGTTACGCTAAATCGGATAATACTCATTTCAGAACAGGAGTAAGAATATTTGTTCATTCCAAATTGTTTAGCGACTGCTGTGGGCAGTTTCCCGCATTTAAATGTGAAAGATGCGGTCGAGCGTGTGTTTGAATCCGTTCCGTTCATTCCTGCATGGCCGCAGCTGCCGAAGCGGAATATTAGAGAGAATATGTACACCCAGTTTTCGAGTGGAATGCCCTGCTTCAAAATAGACGAGGAAGAGGAAAGGGTCTATTTCCATATCGATGACAGCTTTGAAAGCCAATTGGAAGAATTCTATACCGCCATCATCGAAGACGACCTGGATTATTTCGCCATCACCGAAGAATACGCCGCGGGACTGCACCATTTCTTGAACCATCCGTTCCCGGAAGAGGCGCTGTTCGTCAAAGGTCAACTCACCGGACCCATCAGCTTCGGCTTAACTGTCACCGACCAGGGGCGGCGGTCGGTAATTTACCGCCCTGATATTTTCGAAGTGGTGGTGAAGACATTGGTGATGAAGGCGCGATGGCAAGTTCGGCAATTGAAGAAACTATGCGATAAGGTGATGCTTTTCATCGATGAACCATATCTGTCCGGCTTCGGTTCGGCTTTCATCAATATTACCTATGAAGAAGTCGTCCAGCACTTGAGCGAAGTAATAGAAGCGGCGCAGTCCGAAGGCGCGATGGTGGGACTGCATTGCTGCGGTAATACCGATTGGTCGATGGTGATGGAAACACCGGTGGATATTTTAAATTTCGACGCCTATGAATATTCTAAAGGAATGACGCTGTATCCGGTTGAGTTAAAGAAGTTCCTGGAAAAGAAGGGAATCTTAGCCTGGGGGATTGTCCCCTCCGCCACCGGGCTGGGCACCACCAAAGAATTGCACAAGATATTGATCGAGCGAATTGATAAAATTGCTTCCAGGGGTATCGATAAGCGGCTGATGCTGGAACAATGTCTGCTCACTTCTTCCTGTGGAATGGGAAGTCAAACGGTTGAGAAAGCCGACCGGGTGATGGAACTGTTGTGGTCGCTGTCGAGGGTGATGCGGGGCGAATATTTCACTGGAGGTGTCAATTATGTATAGAATCGCTGTCAGCGGAAAAGGGGGGACGGGCAAGACCACCATCAGCGGGCTCATCGTCAAATCCCTGCTTGACGGTGGAATTAAGCCGATTTTAGCCGTCGACGCCGACCCGGCGGGATGTTTAGCCCCCGTTTTGGGTGCGAAGCCGGAAGTGACTTTGGGCGACATCAGGGAAATGACCCGCGACTCGAAAGACCTCCCCAAATCCCAATTCGTGGAGATGAGCGTTCAGCAGGCGGTCTGGGAAGGTGAAGGATTCGACCTGATTTCAATGGGGCGCCCTGAAGGTCCTGGCTGTTATTGCTTCGTCAACAGCCTGCTTCGCGATTCGCTGGAACGGCTGTCGAATTCATATCAGGCGATGGTGATAGACTGCGAAGCGGGGATGGAACATCTGTCCCGCCGGACAGCGGGGAGGGTGGATTTACTGGTGTTGGTTTCTGATTTGTCAGCCCGTGGGATAAGAGCCGCCAAGGAAATGATTAACATCGCCCGGAAATTGGATAATGTCCCCCGCGAAACGAGATTTATCTTGAACTGCACCCGCGAAGGTGAACCGCCGGAATTATTGGCAAATAAAATCAATGAAGCGGGATTCAGCGATTATCTAACCGCGGTGTATGACCCCGGCATAGTTAATATGGAACTCCGCGGCGAAAGCTTCCTGAAAATAGGGGAAGATTCGCCGGTTTTAATGGTAGTCAGGGAAATGCTGGATGATTATTTTGGGGAGGGGGAATGAAGTTAGCGATTGCCGGGAAAGGCGGCGCCGGCAAGACCACCATCGCCTCGATGATAGCGCGCACCTGGGCGAAAGACGGGTATGAGGTTCTGGCGATTGACGCCGACCCGGACAGCGATCTGCCCTTCGCATTAGGCTTAGATTACGATTCCGCCCCTAAAATTTCCGAGATGCGGGCGTTGATTAAGGAGCGGACGGGAGGGGCATTCTTCCGCCTCGACCCGGAAGTGAACGATATACTCGACAAATATTCGGTGCGGAAGGGGAATCTGCGGTTATTGGTGCTGGGAGCGATTCAGGGCGCGGACAAAGGGTGCGCCTGCCCGGAGAATGCTTTCCTCAAGGCGCTCTTGCGGCATATCGTTTTGAGTGATAACCAGCGGGTCATCGTCGATTTTGAAGCCGGTATCGAGCATTTGGGGCGGGGGGCGTCTTCCGGGATAGATGTGATGTTGATTGTGGTGGAACCGATTATGACCAGCGTGAATTCCTACCGCCGTATCAGGAAATTAGCGGAGGAATTGGGGATAAAGAAGATTTTCGCGCTGGGGAATAAGGCGCGCGATGAAAGTGACAGGGAGTTCTTATCTGAAAATATCCCCGAAGATGAAATTCTGATGGTGATACCGTTTTCGCAGGAATTGGAGGAGGCTTCGCGGGTGTATTCCGAAGAGCTGCCGATGGCGGAGGTTTGGCAGGAGTTGGCGGGGATTTGAAGAACAGTACAACCTTCGCACCGGTATCGAAAACACTAATTCAGAACATAAACGAAAACATGGCCTTGTTCTCTTAAAGGTGAAGAGACCCCCCTCTGGTAGAGACTGTACTCCTCTTAAAATTGACGGGTTTTACCTTATACGGTATTTCAAGGTCAAAATCGGGGAGTTGGAAAAGGAAAACCGTCCCGCCAATCACTTGTTTTCAAATTTTTACCGTTCCATCAATGATTTACTGATGTAAACATCTCGATTTCTCACCCCAATTTTGTAGTGGCGATCAATCGAATTATTAAACCAACTTTGAATTGTAAAAGGTTTTTACCGAGAATCGGTGATTAGTTATAAACCTTCCCCGTTTAACCAGTGGTCATGAGTCATTGTTGTAGAGACCAAAGTTGTAACATAACCAGAAGGTGGAATAACGGGAATCCAACCCGGTTTATAAACATAAGAAGTCCACCAGCAATCAGATAGGTCTCCATAAACGATTACTGTACGGGTCCCATGTGTATCAGTATAACCCTCAGACCAATCACCCTCATCCAACCTAAAATCAGCGTTAGCATATTGGAGAGGAGTATGTGATGGGTACCAGTAATAAACGTAGGAGTGGATTGTGAACTCATTTTCTGGACCTGGTGTTAGAGGGGTTTGAGCTTCAGCGGGATTAACAATCACTACTCCTATAATGCATAATAGGATAATAGGGATAAGTTTATTCATGGATTTCTCCTTTTGATATTTGGAAGATTAATATATGTTTCATTATATTGTATGTTAAAATTAATATACACAATTTATTTTAATTTGTCAAGAGAAAAATAAAAAATTTTTAAAGGAGTAATAATGTCAAGAAAAATCATTAAAATCATCCTCAGTTTTATAATTATAATATCGGGGACAAAATCATATTCCCAGCCTTCAATGCATCCGGGCTGGCCTCAACAGGTTGGGTCGCCTGCAGGACTCCTTCAAAGACAAGGTGTGGTTGTATTCAAACACGCTGATGAAGGATGGTTGATTGGAGCGCGCTGCTGGCATGAAATTGCGCTTTTTCGACTGGATGGAACGACTCTGCCCGGCTGGCCGCAAGCGGTACCGGTAACAGATTTCCTGGTTTCAGGTATTTCTATGGGTGATATTGATGGGGATAATGATCCGGAAATTGTTTGTGCAGCAAGAGAGCTTTATTACAACTATAGCAGGTTGTATGTTTGGCATATGGACGGAGAACTTGATTCAATTCTGATTCGGACTATTACACCGCCTATATGGTTACAGAGTCCAACGCTTGCGGATCTGGATTCTAATGGAACCTATGAAATTCTCTATGCCAGCGACTCCCTGCATGCGCTTCAATCGGATGGGGAAGAATTCCCGGGTTTTCCGATTGGTTGGGGAAATGACCCGGTCAGTCCCTATGGTGGAGTTGTGGTTGGTAATTTGAATGAGAATTATATACCGGATTTGGTATGGGCTTCCCTAACCAAGGTACATGCCTGGGAATTAGGAGCCGTTGAAGAGCTGCCTGGCTGGCCTATTTCGATTCCGGCAGCAAGTTGGGGCACATCGCCAATTCTTATTCCCACGGAAAATGGTACTTTTGTAGCTTTTGCAGTGGAGACTGATATCGATTATTTCCTAATTCATCTCTGGAATTCATCCGGGGAAGAGTCACCCCCTTGGCCTTTAGGCTCAGGAACTGGAACTCCAGGGTATCTTTCAGCCTGTGATGTGGATGGGAATGGCGAACCGGATATAGTTTTCATTTCCGGTTTACCCTGGCTGTTTGCATTTCAACTGAATGGTTCTCAATGTCCCGGTTTTCCCCGTATTTTTAATGCAAACAATAGCTGGGGCGGCGTCGCAGCCATAAGTAATGAAGTTTCAGAAACGGCATGGCTTTCATTTCCCGCATTATCACCATACTCAGCGCCAAATCGAGATACAACCCTGGTTTTTCTCTCGCAAGGTACTGAAGTCTGCACGGGTTTCCCGGTGATTCTTTCTGGGAAGTGTCTCTATGAATCACCCGCTTTGATTCCCCCGGAAAATGACACTTTGATGATCGCTATTGCCAATTCATACGGATATGTCGCAGTATGGGATATGCCTTTTCCCTGTTCCGGGTCAAGGATTGAATGGCAGATGGCGGCAGCAAATCCCCAAAGGAATGGAGTTTACATGCCAACCCCTGTGTTAAGTATTCAAAATGGATTTCGAGGCGATTTAGTCCCGCAATCACCGGGGATGGGTTCACCTTTTCCTAATCCGAGCAATGCTGGTGTTATCATTCCTTTAACCCCATATCGTGATGGAACCATTGATTTCACCATTTACAATCTCTTGGGCAGAAAAGTGTCGAAGGGGACAGTAACAACCTATTTAGAAAATGAATCTAAAATATTTTGGAATGGTTCTGAAAGCAATGGGATACCGGTTAACTCAGGTGTGTATTTTATCAAAATCAATGATTGGGATGTTCAAAGGAAGATTGTAATCGTGCGATGAAGATTATTCCGCTGATATATTTCAGCGCATTCCGCGTCATTGTTGCGCTGCAGCGGTTCTGAATCAATCCTATTGTATTCATCGGCATCTTTATAATTCGTGTTTATTCGTGTTCATTCGTGGTTAATTAGTCCGCTGTTCAGCGGACTTGAAACCCGGCGGGAACGGAAGGTGGGTTGAGAACCCACCCTA
>JABMRZ010000035.1 GCA_013202315.1 Candidatus Tariuqbacter arcticus
AATATATATTTGCTGGGTTTGTAGGCGCTTGATTCATCAAGCGCTTTCGTAACAATTTAAATATTATATGGTTTGATAAATCAAACCCCTATATTTTTATCGTTGTGGATAAAAATTACGGTCTATTTCGATTTCGGAAACAGACACTTTAAGCATAGCTATAAATGTTTTTTATTTTGATTATTAAAAAGGATTTACTTAACTTAAATAGTCTAATTCCACCCTAATTCCGGCTTGTCCAAGTAGTGGATTCGAGATTTATTTATGCTGCTTCGCTACAAATTATTAATCGCCCTGAGTATTCTGGCGCTGTTGATAGTTCTGCCTCTGCATAGTATTGTGCACAGCCCCAATTTATCACCCGCTTCAGCGCATTTCGGCAAGGTTGAAATCATCGCGGGCGATAATCTAGTGAAGATTGCCGAGAAACTTGAAGCAGCGAGGCTGGTTGACAACGCTAATAAGTTCATCTGGGCTTGCAGGGTTATGCGGGTTGAGAAGATGATTCCGGCGGGGATATTCACCATTCCCTTCGGATTATCTAATTATGAAATCGTTCAGCGGATGCTTTTTCACGGGATGAATACGGCAAATGTTACCTTTAGAGAAGGCTGGTCAGCCGGAAGAATCGCCGGGGCGCTTCAAAAAAAACTCGGCGTCGATTCAACCGCCTTTATGAATGCGGTTAATGACACGGTATTCACCCGTGGACTTGGTATTGAAGCTCCTTCATTGGAAGGGTACCTCTTCCCTGAAACATATAATCTCTATTTAGGTGCTGACCCCTATGATGTCGCTAAAAAAATGGTGGGCTTATTCAGGGAAAAATTCACCGATTCACTGAAATATAGAGCCTTTGAATTAGGGTTTTCGGTCAACGATATCTTAACACTTGCTTCGATTGTTGAAGGCGAAATAATTTATACCTCCGAAGCGCCCATCGTCGCAGGTGTATACCACAATCGATTGAAGCGCGGAATGAGGCTGCAGGCGGACCCTACAATCCAATACATTATTCCGGATGGTCCCAGAAGACTACTCCTGAAGGATTTAAAGACAGAATCACCATATAACACTTATTTAAATAAAGGTTTGCCCCCCGGACCGATTGGCAATCCGGGAATGCGGGCGATTTTAGGCGCGCTGTATCCCAAAGATATTCCCTATTTATATTTCGTGGCGAAGGGAGACGGCTATCATTATTTCAATACCACCATTGAAGGGCATTTGGCGGATAAGCGTAAGTTCAACCGTTACCGCCGCAGGCATAAGAAATGATTAAGAAAGCGTATCATTGATGAAATTACTCGACACATTAAATCCGGAACAGCGTGAAGCTGTAATCCGCACTGACGGTTCCGTTTTGGTGCTCGCAGGCGCTGGATCGGGAAAGACTCGTGTGCTGACGCACAAGGTCGCCTACCTGCTTCAGGAAGGTATAGCTAAACCCTGGGAAGTATTGGCGGTTACCTTCACCAACAAGGCGGCTGGCGATATGAAAAGCCGCATCGAACGGCTTCTTGACAGCGATTTGAGGAATATGTGGGTGGGCACATTTCACTCGCTGTTCGCCAGGATAGTCAGGCGCTTCGGAGATAGAATCGGTTATTCCAGCAATTTCGCTATATACGACCGCCAGGACCAGCACAAAGTGATGAAAGAGGTGTTGAACGATATCCCCGCTTTGGCTCCCTTTCTGAACTATAAGCGGGCGGTTGGAATCATATCTTCGATGAAAAGCCGGTTGAGACCTCCAATGGAAACCGGCGGTCAACTCGGCTTCAAAGTTGACACCGCAGAGCTATATCAGGCTTATGAGCGGAAGATGAAAGGGTATAATGCCCTCGATTTCGACGACTTATTGATGAAGCCGCTGGAGCTGATGCAGGCTCACCCTGATATTGCGAATATATATCGAAACCGCTTCCGCTATATTTTAGTGGATGAATTCCAGGATACAAATATCACTCAAAATGAACTGCTCAGAATTATATATGCTAAGCATAAGAATATCACGGTTGTGGGCGATGATGATCAGGCGATATACGGCTGGCGCGGGGCTGAGTTGAAAAACATCCTGAATTTCCCCCGCACTTATCCCGGTGGAATTATCGTTCGATTGGAAAGGAACTATCGAAGCACAAATCTCATTCTGCAAGTCGCCCAAGCGGTGATTGAGAATAATCTGAGCCGTCATGGAAAAACGCTCTGGACCGATATAGAAAGCCGGTTCAAACCCGTGCTGATTTCCAGCTTCGATAGCCGGGAGGAAGCGGTGGCTATAGCTTCCACGATTCAGGATTTAACCATCGATGGAGTCGTCCGTTCTTCTATCGCCATTCTATACCGGACTAACGCTCAATCGCGAGTCCTGGAAAATGCGCTGCGCGAATATAATATTCCATATACTATCGTGGGCGGGCTAAAATTTTACCAGCGCAAGGAAATCAAAGACCTGCTGGCTTATTTGAAGCTGCTGGTTAACCCGTCGGATGGAGTCGCTCTGACCAGGATAATAAATTTCCCACCCAGAGGAATAGGCGGAAAGACGATAGCAGGCCTGATGGAATATGCCAGCGATAATAATCTGGAGCTGTGGGAAGCGCTGAAGTCTATCGATGAGTCTTCTGAACTGAAACCCGCCGCCCAAAAAAAACTGGAGAAGTTCGCCGAAATGATAACCGCCTTAAAACAGAAGGCTGAGTCGGGCTCATTCATCGACCTGGTCAAAGCCATAATCGATAAAACCGGTTTGATCGACCATTATACTAAAGAAGGTGACGAGGAGTCTTTCGCCCGAGTGGATAACCTGCGCGAATTTATCGCCGCAGTCGAAGAGTATGTGAAAACCTACACGGAAAGGACTATGGATGATTTCCTGCAGGAAGTGGCGCTGGTCTCTGAAACGGATGAATGGGAAGAAGGTGATGTTGTCAGCCTGATGACCCTGCACAGCGCTAAAGGGTTGGAGTTTCCGGTGGTATTCATTTCCGGCTTGGAGGAGGGGCTCTTCCCCTTGATTAGGGAAGGGGAGGTCGATCTGGAAGAGGAACGGCGGTTATTCTATGTCGGAGTCACCCGGGCGATGGAGCGGCTGTTCCTGTCTTATGCGAGCTGGCGCAGGGTGGGATTGGATGGTATGCCTTCAAGGTTCATAGATGAAATCCCTGATGAAATGCTCGATGATTGGACGGGTTTCAGGCGGCATTATTCGGAATCGAAGCCTTTAGACAAATATGACCGTCAACCTCCCCCTGCGCAGACTTCCGTCCAGATGTTCAAACGAGGCGATAGAGTAGTTCACGCCAAATTTGGAGAAGGGATTGTCGCTTCGATAGAGTTGAGGAACAATGATGAAATGGTGACCGTTTTCTTCCAGGGATACGGCGCTAAAAAACTGAAGCTAAAACTCGCCGGATTGAAAAAACTAACGGTATGAACAAGAAGTATTTCATAGTTTTCATAACCTTGCTGTGTGTATCGGCTGCAAACGCTGACCGTGATGATGATTTCGTGTTTGCGCAGAAGCTTTACAGCGATGGATATTACGATTTGGCGGCTGAGCAATTCGCCAATTTCGTTGAAAATTATCCGGACGATTACCGGCTGCCATCTGCCTATTTCATACGGGGTAAGGCGTTGTTTGCAATTGAAGCATGGGATAAGGCGCGGGTCGCTTTTCTCAGAGTGGCGTTGGAATTTTCGGACAGCAAAAACGCCCCCGAAGCTCTATATCAATCGGCGCTCTGCTTGAAAAATCAAGAGCGCTGGAAAGAAGCGGCCCGAAGTTACCTTAGCGTTTATGATTACTACCCCAAAAGCGAATTCGCCGCCAAAGGCATCGTCGAAGCGGGGGTGATTTATCGGTTATTAGGTGAGAGCGCTAACGCCGAGGCGGTCTTCAAGCGGATTATCCGCACTTACCCTGGAACTGTATCAGCAGCGATGTCATACTTCTACCTCGCTGAAATCGCCGATGAGAATGGAGATGACGCTCAAGCGCTGCAGGATTATTTCCTCGCCGGGCAACTCGCCGAGGACGATGCAATAGAAGCGCAGGTTCATATTCGCCGAGCCTTGATTTATTATCGGCTCGGTGATTGGAATGCGGCTGAATCGGAAATCGAAAATGTTAAATCACCCCCCGATTACTTCAGCTATGTCTCCATATTGAAAGGAATATGGACCCAGAAAAGAGGCGATTACGCCGGCGCCGAAAGAATGCTTATCAAGGTGGAACAGAATACAGAGAACGACACCCTGCGCGCATTAGCTAAACTTGGCTTGGGAGATAATGCATTCCTGACCGGCGATTTCGCCTCCGCTTTGGAGTATTATCGGAATCTGCCCCCAGCAGATTCAGTTGCGCTGAGGCTGGGATTCACTTTTCTGAAATTGGACAGCGTCGATCAGGCTGTCGACGCTTTTACCCAGGCGTTGAAAACAGAAGGCAGTTATGAGGTTAAAGCGGCGGCGCTCGAACGATTGAAGGATTTATATGCTGAAAGCGGTGAAAAGCAACAAATCTCCGAAGTTCTCGGTTCCTATCTGCCCAAGCTGAAACAACTTCCCAATTGGGATTCCTTTGCAATAAATCTGGGGATAATAGCCTATAATGAAGGTAATTACCAGTTAGGGGAAGGATTTTTCAGCGCGCTGAACGATGTTCAATCTCCCTGGTCCGACGATGCGGTTTATTACCTCGGACTTATTTATAAATCTGAGAATAATCTCGAAAAGGCGATCAGGCTTTATGACAAGTTCCAGCGCAAATTTCCCGGCAGTGATTTTGCGCTTGAGGTAGAAGGGCGTTTGGATGAAATGCGGAGCAATCTTCCGGCTGATAATCTAGTCGATGAGATAGCCCGCCTTTCCGCTTCCAGTTATAATTTCGAAAATAAGAGTGAACTGGCGCTTAGTTGGGGACGGCTTTACTTTGAGAGCTTTAAGGATTATTCTAAAGCCTGTGAACAGCTTAGCTTAGCCTTGAATTCTGAGGAATTAAGCTCTGATAAGGAAGCTTCAGCCTTGGGATTACTGGCTTCAGCCCTGGTTAAAAGGTCCAAGAAAGAAATTTCACTTGCGGATTCAGCCCGTTCGGTTATGAAAGTCTATCTGCGCAAAGCGCCGCAGGGCGATTTCGCCGGCAGGTTCAGTCTTTTTCTCTTGAAGTATCAGGTTTTAACCTTAAAGGATTCCGCCCAAAAACGGAAAACATATATGCAGGGTTTGGGAGAAATCTATGGCAGATACGGCAGCGACCAGGTGATGCCTGAAGTCCTTTCGGAATTAGTCAAGGTATATGCGCAATCACCTGATGGAGTCCGGAAGGTGATCGAATACCGCCGGGTTTTAAGCGACAGATTTCCCGCCAATCCCCTTAATCAGAACGCTATTTTGAATAGCGCCGAAGTAAGATTGTCAGCGGGTGATACCAGCGGCGCCAAGTTGGATTATGATGAATATATAAGCGAATATCCTGAAGGATTCGGAATATTTACCGCCCGTCTTAAAGCGGCGGAATTAACCGGGGAATACAATGATAAAATTGCCCTGCTGAAGGCGCTTGTCGAAAAGCGCTATTATCATTCACGGGTTGCGGAAGTGGTCGAAACCCTCGGCGATTTATACGCTTCGCAGGGATTATATCAAGAAGCTCTTCAGCAGTATCTTTCGCTGGCGGATTTGCCCAAATCGGCAGCCTCAATTAGAGAATCTTCGGATATTGAATATAAGATAGGTTTAACCCATCAGAGGATAGGGAATTTAGCTGAAGCGCAAAAGTATTACCTTAATTATGCGGTCGGCAATCCCAACGGCGCATTTTGGGAGGAGGCGATTTTCGCCCTGGCTGAAATCTCCGAAAACGAAGACCGCGTTCCGGCGGCGCTGAAATTCTACCAGAACCTGCTTTCACGGTCCGATAAGGAAGGGCTTGATGAAACCGTTTTGGAGCGGATGGCGGCGATTTATTACCGCATCGGGAAATTAAGCGAAGGGCGGAAGATTTATCTGCAATTAGCGGATAATACTGCTGACCCCGCCAAGCGAATGGAATATTCCGCCTCCGCCACAATCGGGCTATACCGCCAGGAACTATTGGAAAACGCACGCCGGGAGGCGATAGAATTCGCGAAACAATTTAAAAAGTCCCCCCGCCTGAAGGAATATCAAGCCAAGTTTTACCTGGAAAAAGGCAAGGCGCTGGCGGCTGAAAAGAATTTCTCCGAAGCCTTGAAATCGTTGAAATATATTCTGAAGAAGTATCCCCATTCAGCGGCGGTGGCTGAAGCGAAATATGAGACCGGGAAAATCTATCTGATCACCAATCGCTTCGAGGAAGCTTTGGATATTCTCACTAAGATTCCCGATGAATATCCCGACAATCCGGCGCTTCCTTCGGTATATATCACTTTGGGCGCATTCTATTATCGTCAATCGCAGATGCAGAATGCGCTTGTGTCATTCCAGAAAGTGCTGGATGATTCAGCCGGCAGAGAACATTGGCCGCTGGCTTTGCAGAATTTGGAGATGACCTACAAGGACCTGGGATTATATGAAGCGGCGCTTTCGGTGGTGAATCGATACTTGGAAATGTATCCCTACAGGGACGATGTTCTTTTAAAGAAGCTGGATGCCGCCCAAATCTTGTTAAGACTTCGGGAATATGACAGGGCGGTTAAAAAGTTTGCGGAAATATTGCCCTTGGCGAGCGAGGATATGAAGGTTGAAGTGCAGTTCTATTTGGGAGAGGCGTATTTTCAGAAGGGTGATTTTCAACAGGCGGTTCTGGAATATATGAAGGTGAAATATATCGACCCTGGAACCGGACTCGATTGGGCGGTAACTTCCATCTATAATGTCGGTAAATGCTACGAGAAATTGGGGCGGTATGATGAAGCTCGTAAAATGTATCGGGAAATCATCGACCGATGGGGAGCTAATTCCAATTATGGAATCGGCGCGCAAAACAGGATTGATTTGTTGGATAAGATGAAGTAGTGATTTTTGAAATGTAAAATGTAGAATGAAAAATGGAGAATTGAAAATGAAAATAGAGACTGGAATTACGAATAATCCAATGCCTACAGACTACAGCTAAAAGCCATTTTCAAGGTTGACAAAAACTTATAAAGGTTAAGAACACAGATGGAAGTGTATCCCATTATAGAAACCGCGGTGCACGAAGACCTCGGCTTTGCGGGGGATTTGACCTCCCGGGCCTGCATATCCGAAGAACATCGTTCCTGTACGAAGGTGATTTCCCGCTGTGAAGGTGTAATTGCGGGAATGGATTACTTCGTTCAGGTTTTCCAAAAAGTCGATAGTTCGACTGAAATTCAGGTTTTTAAGGAAGACGGGGCGTCGGTGACAGTCAATGATGCGATTGTGACTATGGAAGGCTATACTCAATCATTACTTGCCGGTGAACGAACCGCCCTGAATTTCCTGGGGCATTTGAGCGGAATCGCCACTATGACCTCGCGGTTGGTAAAAGAAGTCGATGACACCGGGGTTATTCTACTTGATACCCGTAAGACCCTTCCCGGGCTTAGAGCCGCTGAAAAGAAAGCGGTTCGAGCAGGGGGGGGATATAATCACCGCTTCGGACTGTTTGATATGATATTAATCAAGGAAAACCATATTGCGGCGGCGGGCGGAATCATCGAAGCGCTCAAAAGAGCTCACCAATATAACAAAAGAGTGGGGGGGAGGCTCGAAATTGAAATTGAAGTCCGCAACTTGGACGAACTACAGGCGGCGATCGGCGAAAAACCCGATAGGATAATGCTTGATAATTTCACAGTTGAAATGGTGCGTCAAGCGGTTCAATATGTTAATGGGAAAATCGCCCTCGAAGTGTCAGGCGGGGTGAATGAGAATAACATCAGGGAATACGCTGAAGCCGGTCCCGATTATATTTCGGTGGGAACTATCACCTCCTCCGCCCCGGCGCTGGATTTGTCGATGTTAGTGGAGGGAATTGGCAAGTAGCCCTAATAATAAACCCTAATCTATCACAAAATACTTTAATGAAGTATCAAGCATGCCCCCTCCTCCATTTTAATCCCATTCACGGTCGGTGGATAATATTCGCGTTCGATATAATCAAGTGGTTCATTTTATTCAGGCGTTGCCTTTGTATCAACTGGAAGTAAATATTTCAGAAATAAAATACCCCGCCAGCTATCAATCCATTCCGATAGAGATGTCATTCAAATTGAAGGCGGGCGAAGTTGCGCTCATCAGAGGCGCTTCCGGTTCGGGAAAGACTTCCGTCTTGCGCTGTTTGAACCGAGTGATCCCCGAAGTCATTGAAGCCGAATATAGCGGGGATATATTATGGGGCGGAACATCTCTTGATAGCACAAGCGGCAGTCCCGCGAATTCACCCACTACCTTCACTCTCCTGCAGAATCCTTTTCATTCATTCATTGGAACTGGTGAAATACTTAATTCCAATCGAATTAGTTATAGCGGGTGGATGATGCAGCAAATGAGGAATTCCCGTTCATTTCACGATTTATCCGCCGGGGAAAGACAGCGCATGCTGTTGAAAAGAGCCTTCCAAGCTGAGCCGGATATTTTATTGCTCGATGAACCCGCGAGCCGGCTGGATGAAGACGGCTTGAAAGTACTCAATGAAAGTCTGGCGGAAAGGAAGCGAAAGAAGCGTGGAATCACCATCATCGCCGAGCACCGATGGGATAGCTTCAAAAATTTAGTGGATGCGGAAATGATCTTAAACGATGAAGACGATAACAGAGATGTCTATACACAAGATATGAATCTGTCGGATAGAAACGATCTTGGCTGCCAATGTATGTTTGATCTAACTGACTACGGAATAGCAAAGGGTTCAGTCCTCATATCACTACAAAATGTTGGCGCGAGAATTAGTGGGAAGTGGTTATTTAGAGATGTGAATCTCGAATTACGAGCGGGTGAAGTGATTGGGATAACCGGTCCTAATGGATCGGGAAAAACCACCCTGGGAAAACTGATGGTTCGGAAAAAGGATCCAAGTCAAGGGAAGATTGTCAGACATAATGATAGACTGAAAAGCGTTATTCTTTATGAGGATCCGCAATCTCAATTGTTGTGCGATACAGTGCGGGAGGAGGTCTCTTTCGCGGCTGATAATTACCGGCTGCCTCCTGAATATCCCGCCTGGTTGATGAAGGTATTCGGATTGGAAAGCCTTAAGGACAAATCCCCCTTTCATTTAAGCCATGGACAACAAGAAAGAACCGTGATAGCGGCAATCCTCTCGAAAAACCCTGAACTTGTGGTGTTGGATGAATCCACTCAAGGTCAAGATAAAAACAGCAAAGAACGCCTCACTACCCTTATTAGAAGTCTGTCCCGGTTTGGGAAAGGGGTATTATTGCTCAGCCAGGACAGGGAGTTTTTAAATCATACTGCCGATATGATATTCACCTTGAAAGAGGGAAGACTGGAGCGAATGAATTGAGCGGTTTGCGCAGGACAGCATATTTAGCCGTCTTCGGCGCGGTTTGGGGCGGGCTGGAAATGCTGTTGGGCGGTGTCTTGCATGGATTCCATATTCCGATGCGGGGTATGCTGATGGCGAGCGTTGGCGCTTTTCTGCTATGCAGCGCCCGCCTTTGGATCGGGGGTCCCTGGACTGCAGTATCGATGGGGGCTGTAGCGGCGTTTCTGAAGCTGTTCAGCGTGGGCGGATTGGTGTTTCTGCCCGCAGCGGCTATATTGATGGAAAGCATCGTCGCTGAAATCTGCTTCTTCATATGTGGTGAAAAAGTCACAGGGTGCATAGCGGCGGGGGCTGGAGTCGTTGTCTACACCGTCCTGCATCGGATATTGGCCATAATGTTGATTTATCGGACTGAAATCGAGGAGATGATTCGCCTGTTTTCTGCCGAAAGCTCTTTGTTTAAGGAAATGGGATTACTCTCCACCGTAATAATTCTAATTGCCTATGCCCTTATACACCTTATTATCGGTGGTGTGGTGGGTTTAAGCGCGTATTTCGCTGTGTCGAAAGCTCGGCGAAGATTGTTCAAATTATAATGTAAGAAATTAATAATATTATACATATGAATACCAAGTGGGCTTCATTCACTGCGCTTATTTTCATCCTGGGCGGAATATTGCTGCCTGAATGGTGGTTGATTGCAAGTATTCCAATCGCCATTATCGCTTTGCTATTATTGGACAAGGGGGTATTGAGATATTTAGGGAGCGGGAAATTCTTAATAATTTTGGCTGGCGGAAGTCTGTTGCTTCCATTTTTAGGCGGCGGCAGCAAGATATCTATTGGTGGTATCGGTTATTCGCTTGATATGATGATTTTGGGACTAAGAATTGTATCAAGGGGATTTTTGATATTTGCCGGAATGTCTATCTTCCGGCGCTATGTGCCGCCGGAACAGATTGCTAATATGTTCTGGAAAATTGGATTGCGAAAACTTTCGGTTCTGATTCCGTTGTCGCTGCATTTAGTTCCGGTTCTGATGGAAAGCAGTGTCCGCACCATTAACATCTGGCGGCAGCGGGGCGGGTTGAAGAAGCGGTATCTAAGAAATTTGTTGACGCTTCTCATCAGTATTCAGGTTCAATGGGTCAAGGAAGCTGAAGATTTGACCATAGCTTTAGCCTTAGCCAAAAGGGAACGAGGGAATGACGACATTGGAGGGGCTGTTGAGAAAAGCTGACTTGAGTGTATGACCGAAAGCTTTATAATTATTTGTGTTGCTTTGTGTTCTTTGTGTCTCTGTGGTGAGAAAACCGTCCTGTTATCCTCGAAATTAAATGAATTCGACAATAAAACACATATTAATCATAATCTTCACCCTCTTACCCGCTTTGGCGATGGCTTCGGTGAAAATCACCGGCTCAGCGGCAGATTACAAAACCGGCGAACCCCTCCCCGGCGCGCACCTGCAAATCGCCAACACCAATTGGACAACCATCGCCGATGAAAACGGGCGCTTCAGCTTCAGCGACATCCCCATCGGAGATTATATCCTCACCGCTTCCCACATCGGCTATATAGAAGCGGAACAGCCGTTCAGAGTCTTAAATGAAGCGACTGTCAACTTGAACATATTTCTCCGCCCTCAAACAATAGAACTGCCGGAAGTCACCATTGAAGCGGTGTCCCCATCCGCCAAGGTCTATAATTCAGAAGTAATCCGCGCTTCCACCGCCCAAGATTTAGGGACCTTCCTGGTGCGGATGGGCGAAGCGGTAATCCTGGACGGCGGCGGTTCCAAAGAAGCCCGGATCTCCATCCGCGGCTGCAAACCGGAACAAATCGCCGTCTACCTGGACGGGCATCGGTTGAACGACCCTCGCACTGGCGAAGTCAACCTGAAATCCATCCCGCTCGCCAGTCTGGATAGAATAGTCGTGAAGCCGAATTCCGACCTGGCTATGGGCTCTTCCAGTCCGGGAGGGGCGGTGGAACTTTACACCTCCGACGCCGAAGGAACAGCCCTTAAATTCGGAACCGGGAGCTTCGGTTTCAGAAACTATGGATTCGACACAGGCGGCAAATATAAGATGCACCGCTTCAAATTCAGCTGCGCCCAAACGCAGTCCGACGGCGATTTCACCTATCACGATGCGAACGGCATCGAAAAGACCCGCTTAAACGATGATTACCAAAACCGCAGCCTTTTTCTGAAACATTCGGTTGACTTGGGGAAATCGCACTTCAATTGGTCCTTTCATCATTTGGAAACCGACCGCGGCGCTCCCGGCGGCATCGAAAACCCAGCTACCCTCGACCGCATTCTTAAAACAGTAGACGGCACCGCTTTAAATCTCCAGACCTCCGGCGGAAATTGGATTAGCCGGACCCGCGCATCTTATTATGAAACCTCCACTGAAAACCGCACTTACTACTTCTTCGGCGGGGACACCATCGAATTCCCCGCTAATCACCGCTCAACCGCCTTTGAAATCGATTCCCGCCTGACCAGGGATGATTCACTGGGGCAAAGTTCCGTAGGAGCATCATATAGGTTCGATGGGGTTTCAAGCTCATCCTTTGCGAATGACGAAGACCGCCGTGATCTGGGACTCTACTTTCAGCGTTCTCTGAATTTTGACCGGTTCAACCTGACCAGCGCTGTGCGCTTCGATTCCTACCGGGGTTATGGCAGCTTTATATCTTCATCGCTTTCGGGGAGGATGCAACCATTCCTGCTCAATAATCTATCGCTTACCGGCAATTTGACGCGCGGCTTCAACCTGCCAACTTTCAATCAGCTCTTCTGGGCAGAGAATGTCTTCGCCGCTCCCAATCCCGATTTAGACCCCGAACGGTCGGAAAGCTATGATGCGGGTGTGGAATATTCCCAGCGAAGATTTCGGGCGCGCCTCACCTACTTTCACCGGGACATCAAGGATATGATAATATGGCAGGAAACTTTCACCCAATCTGGCAGGAAATGGAAGCCGGTCAACACCGATGCCGCACTCATCACCGGTATCGAACTTTATGGCGGATACGACAGCGTAAATTTTAGATTTTCAGCTTCCGCTTCAATTTCCGACCCCCGCAATCGGAGCGAAGACTATTACGACAAGCTCCTGGTCTTCCAGCCGCGGGTCCGGACTTCTGAATCGGCGACGGTGAAAATCCAACCTTTCAACTTCACCCTGTCCCACCGCTATCTCTCCAAACGGTATACCCTGCAGGCTAATACCAAATGGGTCGATGCCGTTTCAATATACGATGTTTCCATCGGATACAGTCTTGAATATCAGCGATGGACAGGCGAAATTATCCTCAGAATAGACAACCTTTTCGATGAAGAATACAACATCATTAAAGATTCGCCTATGCCGGGCAGAAGCTGCTCGTTAAACCTCACAATAACCCAAAACTATACCGGTCCCCAAAAGTGATTTCTCACATATAATAAAGCCTGAGTTGTCATTCCCGCGCAAGCGGGAATCCAGATATATTAATAACAACAAGATAGATTCCTGCTTTCGCAGGAATGACAGGCTGGATGATTGGAAATTGTTTTTAGGAACCAGTATACTATCTATGGAGACATTTCAATGCAAAAACGAATTTTTCCAGTTTTACTCATTATTGTCGCTCTCATCCTCGCTTCCTGCGAAGAAGACGATACAGTCAATGCGCCTGAACAGGTCGCAATGAGCGTTTATGTGGTCAACTCACTGGGCTGCACCATTTCTCAAATCGACCTCGAAGCCGATACCGTCTACAACGATATTTACACCACCGGCGATACTCCCGCCGAAATTCAATACAGCAATGGTCTGCTTTATCTGGTGAACAGCTCCGATAACACCTTCCAAAAAATCGACATTAATTCCGGGAATGAATATTACACCGAAATCGGCGACAACCGAAACCCCGCCTTTTTCGAATTCATCGGCGGCGGTAAAGCCGCGATAGCGAATTGGGAATCAGGCACTGTATCCTTCGTCAATCTATCTTCAGGCATAGTGGAGGATGAAATCCCCGTCGGCGTCGGTCTCTGGGGGATGACTTATCATAACGGTAAAATTTACATCGGCATCACCAATTTCGATTTGGAAACATTTTCCTATGGTCAGGGGCGCATCGCGGTGATTGACGCCGGCAGCCAGGTTCTGGAAGATTCCATCGATGTCGGCACTAACCCGGGCATCCTCTTCATCGACCATCAAGACGAACTTAATGTCATCTGCATCGGCGATTATTGGAGCGTCTTCGCCGAAGTATGGCTGATAGACCCCGCTGATAATTCGGTGATCGATTCTTACAGCATCGGCAGTTCCCCCTCCTATGAAGCGCTGGCGGAAGACGGCATGGTCTACCTGGGCGCAGGCGGATGGATTGACGAAGGCTATCTGCTGAGCTACGATTCCGAAAGCGAGGAGGTCATTCACGGCGGCTACGACCCGATGATCATACCCGATGAAGCTGGCGCCCAGGGGGTGGCTGTCGATTCGGACGGTTACATCTATGTCTGCTGTTTCAGCAACGACCATGTGGTGAAGATGGACAGTGACGGGAATGTGCTCGAAACCTACGAAGTCGGCGACGGTCCCCAAACCTTAGTTTATGTCGAACTATGAAGCGCTGAAGCCGCCGTTCACGCAGTGATAGCCGCAAGTACACACAGCGCCGCTTAGTGTTCACAACTTGCCTCCCAGAATCACCACCATTTTCGCTTCATAGGTTTGTTTTGCGGGTTCGCTCATAGCTTCCAGGTGGATTATGTAGGGGCCGATTCGCCCCACCTTTCCTTCTTCCCCTATACCGTTCCAGACGATTTCGCCGTTTGCGCCGGTTAAATCTCCCTTGAGCAAGAACCTGTATAATCGCCCCCTGACATCGAAAATCCTAATATTCAGCCGCGCAGTGGGGATGGGCAGGCTGTAGCTGATGGTGACATTATCGTCGATTCCATCGCCGTCGGGGGAGAATACTTCGGGGGACGCCTTCAATTCGACTCCGGTGTTCATCGAAGGCAGATAGAAGACCGAGTTTTCGCACCCGGGGGTTCCGCCTGAAGAAGATGTACATTGGAACCAATTGGAAAGGGTGGATGCAAATGATTGGGGATTTATTCGTTCCATAGATATTCCGTTATCGATGTTTCCCCAATCTGAAGGGTAGGCGATGAAGTCGATGATATTTCCTATGGCGTCGAAGAGGTAAAGCGTATCGCCGGCGTTATTCAAAGGATTCCAACCGCATAAGACCATAACCGAAGCCTCCGGCGGAAGGTCCCAGTCGAAAATGGTGGAATCCTTGGCAAGAATAATATAAGAGTCGGGAGCGATTTCTATTGTTTGGATGAGGGATTTATCCAGAGTGTCGGAGTCGGAAAATTTCCATCCTTCGAGGTTGACCGCGAAAGCGCTTCGATTATTCAGTTCGACCCATTCGGATTCGCCGGATAGAGGCTTATACATCACTTCGTTCAATATCACCGAACCCGATGAAGCGCCGACATTTATCTGCAGGAAGGCGGTATTGTCGGATGGGTCGTTATCCTCCAGGAATATTTCAGCGGCGAATAGGTGTATTCCTTCCCAGAGGGAGCCGGTGACGGCGTGAACGGCGATTTCATCGCCGGGATTCAGTGAAGCGCAGCATTCCACCGCAAACAGTTCGCTCTCGGATAAGAGGGAGTCTTCATCGGAGTCGAGATAAAAACCGGCTTCGAAGGGTGGCGCGCTGTCGATGCCGGAATTGGTGATGACCGCGGTGAGGGTTGCAGTCATTCCTCTTGTAATCGATGAAGGTGAATATGATAAATCTGATAATGTAAGGTTAATCGAATCGGGTGAAACCGAATTATCGAAGCCGGGAGTGCCGTTCAAGGTCAGGCAGTCGCTCCAGTTGGTGGAATCATCCGCCCCCAGCAGGTCTATCTTTTCATCTGAATATCCGGGCGCATTACCGATGGAATAGGTATATTCCGCAATGACGCCTTGCGAATCGAAGAGGGTCACGGTTTCCGGGATAGTGTTTTTCAATCCATAGCTGCCGATGGCGGCGCTTTCGATAGTTAAGAGCAGGCAGTCATCAGGGATCAGTTCTTCATAGATGGGCGGGTTGTCGAAGTAGTCCGGGTCGAGGATGAGTCCGAATTGACGGGGCTGGAGGGTCAAGCCCCCATTTACCGGGATGATGAGGTCATCGCCGGTTCCGTCTCCCAGGCGGAAGCCTGATAGGTCGATGGCGGATTCATCGCTGTTCCAGATTTCAATGAATTCGTAATAATTATCGTTTTCTGCGGATTCGAACATCACTTCAGTGAGGACGATTTGGGCGGGGGAATTGTCAGCGGTGAGTAGGAAAGTGAAACAAAGGAGTATTATAACAATAATATTGCGATTTTTCATAAGTATGCAGTGTTATGTTTATGGTCTGAATGCGTCTATAATGTGATTAATCCGCCAGAAACCGCCATCCGGGCGCAAGGCTATCAGGTCGAAGCGGATATCCATTTCTTCAATCTTCTTTTCGGCAAGAAACGCATTCGCCGCTCGCACTAAACGCTCGATTTTTCGCCGGTTGACCATAAGTTCGGGAGGTATGCCGCTGTCGGAAGATTTCACTTCGACGAAAATAAGCGTTTTTGCTTTTCGGGCAACAATATCGATTTCACAGCGGTGAGCGCGGTAATTTCGCATGATTATGACGAATCCTTTGCCTTCGAGGAAAGCGGCGGCGGCGTTTTCAGCGTCTCTGCCGAGTTTATGGGATAAGCTGATTTGCGAATCCTTTGTTTTTTTATCCTGAAAATAACCGGAACACAAGTTCATAATTGTAGGGATAGATCATCGATCTGTCCTGGGCGGATTAATAATCCGCCCCTACAAAAACATCGGTAATTATTTTCGGGAAATGCTATATTTTCATACTAAGTTTAGGATGGTTCGCGGATTAACCATCCACTAAAGTTTAGACATCATCCCAGCGAATCGCTTGATTATATTTCAAATCGCGTTTGGTGACTCTGCCGACGATGAAATCCAAGTATTCAGGGGAAATACCATCTTCCGGTCGTTTGCCTTCGAGCATTTCAGTTGTTAATTTGGTGCCCGCCGGGATATCTTGATTAGCGACGATATGTCTGAACCATTTTTTCCGTTCACTTAAATCAGCGGGGCTGGGCATCAAATCAAATTCGCCAAGCGCATCATGCACACTCCTGATCATTCTCACATATTGGGCGAATTCATCGGGTTCTTTGGATATTATATGATGATGTCCCGGCAGATTCCGACTCATAGTCAGCCGCTTTTCCAACACAACCGCGCCCAATGCCACCGCCATTATGTCGGTTTCATCATTCCTGTCTTTGGAGGAATATCCGACTAATGTATTGAAGGCTTTCCGCATATATGGAATTGCCCGCATATTGTATTCTTCAGCTTTATCGGTATGAAAACAGTGTATTAAAACACTCTTTTCATTGCCTTCGTCTTTCATTAAATTCAACACTTTGGCAACATCGAGCGTTGTAACCGGTCCGGTGTCGATCAGCATAGGTTTGCCCAAGGCGGCGATTCTACGCCATAAGTGGTGAAAATTAAAATCCCAGGAGCTTAATTTATAGGCATCGAGGGATAATTCTTCGGCAAATTCAATTCCGCTGGCAGAATTGACGGTGGAAAAGAGTATCACATTTCGTTCATCCGCATAGCGTTTAATTTCACGCCACTGGTCAAGCGTGAAACGAAGCTTGTTCAGCATTTCAAACATATTTTCAAATCTTTTCCCCTCAGAAGTTTCATAGCTGTAGATAATGCTTTTATCACTTATTATCTCTTCGGGGAACCAGAATATGAATTTAGCGGCGTCCGCACCGGATTCGCGAACAACATCTATAAGTTCTTTAGTGATTTTCATATCATAGTTGCAGGTAACCCCGACTTCTGCGATAATGAATATCGGCTGATCTTCCGCAATAATTCGCTGTGCAATTTCAATTTTATTTTTCATTTGTTTCTCTTGAAGATAGGGGTTAGGGTTTAGGATTTAGGATTAAGGATTTAGGATTTAGGATTTAGGATTTAGGATTTAGGATTTAGGATTTAGGATTTAG
>JABMRZ010000406.1 GCA_013202315.1 Candidatus Tariuqbacter arcticus
AAACAGGAGATTCTTCACATCGTTCAGAATGACAATATTGTTAAGTAATGACTTTTGCAAGAGGCTATGTGTATACCTTGCTTTTCAAGTAAACCGAAGCGAGCAAAGGCTCCGGGAAGAAACTGTTCCCCGAAGCCTTTACAAAACAACTACATCCCGCAACCACCACAGCTGTCTTTATGATTCATAGAACCTTGTCCACCACAATGCCCCGAATGGCCTCCTGATCCATGACCTTTTTTCATTTCAAGGCTTTTCAGGTATTTCTCAGGATTTTTATCAAATTGTTCCTTACATCCGGGGCAGCAGTAATAGTATCTTCTGCCATTGTAATCGGAAAACCCGTTGTCTTCTGTCATTAAAGCAGTTTCGCCTGTAACCGGGCACATAATATGCGTACTCTGATCATCTATTTTCACAACATTGCCCGGCAGATTCATCTTACTAATGAAACTTGCCGGATCAGCTTCAAATTGTGACTTGCAACCGGGACAGCAGTAATAGTAACACTTGCCGTCAACATCCGAATAAGTAGTATTCGGCTCCACCACAGTATCAGTGCCCATTACCTGACAGATGAAGTGTTTGACACCTTCATCGTCGGTGAAATATACATTGCCGTCCTCAATATCACCGGCATAAAGGGAGCTTGTCCCCAATAAAGCGACTGCTGTGATAGTTAATAGAATTAGTTTTTTCATTTTTTACTCCAGAATCGTTTAATTATTTTTACTTCGATACTTTAAGTTATGTTTATTTCTCTGTTTTGGGGAGCAGATGCCGCTTGGCCATTTCATAAATAGCTGGGATAATCAACAAGGTTAAAATAGTCGAGGTTATCAATCCTCCCACCATCGGAGCGGCAATCCGTCTCATAACTTCCGAACCGGTTCCCGTTCCCCACATGATAGGCAATAATGCGATAATGGTTGTAGCAACAGTCATCATCTTGGGGCGAACCCTGTCGACAGCACCTTCCATGATCGCACTATTCAGCGCTTTCCGGGAAGTTAATATACCTCCACGCTTATAGCGGGCGACTGCTTCATCAAGATAGACCAGCATTACCACCCCTGTTTCAGCAGCTAATCCCGCTAAGGCGATAAATCCCACCCATACTGCCAGCGAAGTGTTGTAATCCAATATATACAACAGCCAGATTCCACCTACAAGAGCAAAGGGAAGACCGCCCATTACTATCAATGACTCGGTGAAATTATGGAAATGGAAATATAGCAGAAGAAAGATTATCACCAGGACAACCGGAACCAGTATTTGTAAATTCTTTCTTGCTGCTTCCATATATTCAAATTGTCCGGACCAGACAATGCTGTAACCCGCAGGTATTTCGACATGGTTTTGCAATGCTTCTTTCGCCTGGCCAATGAAAGTCCCCACATCGATACCGCGAATATCAACATAAACCCACACAGTCCTGCGGGCGTTTTCGGTTTTTATGACAGGCGCTCCCTTTTTCACCTTCAAATCCGCGACCTGTGATATGGGAATCTGGGCTCCTGTGGGAGTAGATATAAGTATGTTTTTCAGAGCATCCAGATCGTCGCGAAGTTCTCGTGGGTAACGCAGATTTACGGGATAACGCTCAAGTCCCTCAACTGTTTTTGTAATATTCATTCCGCCAACTGCGGACATAATGACATTCTGAATGTCGTCGATAGTGAGACCGTATCTGGCTGCTTCCTCACGATTAATCTCATAATCGATGAAATTGCCCCCTACGGCACGTTCGGAATATGCCGAAGAAGTGCCGGGAAGAGTGCGCATTACGGCTTCAATTTCCTGCCCCAATTCGTTCAACACTTCAAGGTCAGCTCCCATCAGCTTAATTCCCACCGGGGTTTTAATGCCGGTCGATAGCATGTCGATGCGTGTTTTAATCGGCATCGTCCAAGCGTTAGTTAAACCCGGTATCTGAATCGCGGCATCAAGTTCTGAAACCAGTGAATCAATATCGACTCCTTTCCGCCACTTGTTCTTATCCTGCTCCAGTATAATTGTGGTTTCTATCATCGATAAGGGGGCTGGATCAGTAGCTGTCTCAGCACGTCCGATTTTCCCCAAAACATGATGCACTTCCGGGAAAGTTTTGATCATCCGGTCAGTTTGCTGCAACAGTTCTTTCGCTTTAGTTATCGAAATTCCCGGAGGAGTAGTCGGCATATACAACAAATCGCCTTCATTCAAGGGCGGCATGAATTCCGAACCAAGTTGAGTCAGCGGATAATAACTTCCCATAAGAATTAAAAGCGTTATTGAAAGTGCGATTAAGGGTATCTTTAACACTAATCTTAGAATTGGTCGATAAATCCAGTGTAAAAAGCGACTGATGGGATGTTTTCTTTCACTTAAAATCTTACCCCGGATGAAATAATAGATTAAAGCGGGTATGAGAGTAATCGCCAGGATCGCTGAAGCCGCCATAGCAAATGTTTTCGTGTATGCCAGGGGTTTAAACAGCCTTCCCGATTGTTCAGTTAGCGCAAAAATTGGGAAGAAACTGATAGTAATTATCAGTAAAGAAAAGAACAATGCCGGACCAACCTCCTTACAGGCATCGTAGACCAGCTCAGTCCGGGGTTTCGAACTCCCGAACCTTTCAAGGTGCTTATGAGCATTTTCTACCATCACCACCGACGCATCCACCATCACGCCGATGGCTATTGCTATTCCGCCTAACGACATGATGTTTGCCGCGATGCCAAGCTGCTGCATAATCAGGATCGATGATAATACACCAACCGGAAGGGTTATGAATGCAACCAGCGAAGACCGTATATGCAGAAGGAAAATGATTGTGATCAAAGCAACCACTATCATTTCTTCTGTTAGTTTGTGCTTCAAGGTATCTACCGCTCTTAAAATAAGATCTGAGCGGTCATATCCGGTTTCAATATACATCCCTTCCGGGAGACCGGCCTTAAGTTCATCCAACTTATTCTTGACAAGGTCAATAACCTCTAGGGCATTCTCACCAAAGCGCATTACGATAATTCCCCCGACAACTTCACTCTCACCGTTCCACTCGAGTATGCCCCGGCGTATTTCTGGACCAACGCCAACTTTAGCAACATCTGACAGGAGTATTGGCACTCCTTCCGTGTTTACTCCCAGCGGAATGTTTTCAATGTCTTCGACTTTTGTAATATACCCCTTTCCCCGCACCATATATTCAGTCTCTGCCATCTCTACGAGTTTGCCGCCAACATCTTTGTTGGATTTTAGTATCCTCTGCTTCACTTTTTGCAAGGGGATACTATATGCCTGCAACGCTAAGGGATCAACTTCAACCTGATACTGCTTGACAAATCCTCCTATCGAGGCAACTTCGGCAACTCCGGGAACTGTCATTAATTCATACTTCAAATAAAAATCCTGGACGCTGCGCATTTCAGCAAGATCGTAAGTTCCGGTTGAATCCATAATGACATATTCATACACCCAGCCCAAACCAGTTGCGTCAGGCCCAAGTTTAACCTTTGCCGCGGCTGGCAGATCAATTGTATTAAGGTATTCTATGACTCTGGAACGAGCCCAATAAATATCCGTACCATCTTCGAAAATCAAGTAAACGAACGCAAAACCAAAAAATGAATACCCTCTGACTGTTTTAGCCTGCGGCACCTGCAGCATGGCAGTGGTAAGAGGATAAGTAACCTGGTCTTCGATAACATCAGGTGCTTGTCCGGGATAATCTATCTGGATTATAACTTGAACATCGGAAAGATCCGGTATTGCATCCAATTTGATAGTATTAACCGCCAAGATTCCACCTGCTATCAGAAAAGCTGTCAGGATTAAAACCACTCCGCGGTTTTCAATACTGTATCTAATTATTTTATCTATCATGATTTATGTCTTCTTTATCTTGAAAATAGGCTGTAGGCTATAGGCTGTGGGCTTTATTCCTCCGACTGTCGGTTTCCGCGCTCGCGCCTGTCATTCCCGCATGCTTTTAGCGTGAATGAC
>JABMRZ010000407.1 GCA_013202315.1 Candidatus Tariuqbacter arcticus
ATTTGATATTTGATATTTGATATTTGATATTATATAGTGGAACAGAAAGGACTTAAGGATACACAATGGATTTGATATTTGATATTTGATATTTGATATTATATAGTGGAACAGAAAGGGCTTATTAATTGGGTCATTTATATGATTTTATGGAGATAGAATGATTGAAAAAACCACACTATGACCTATCCTAAATGTTCAAAAAAATTGGGTAGTATCAGGACGAAGGATCCCACGCCATCGGCGCTGCCGGTATCGCTACCGACCTTCGTATAATCCTGCACATACTACCCATTATTAAAATAATCGTAACATTATAGTTCTATTAAATAATCTCAATTTTCGTCATTCTGGCAATCCCGAATAAGTCGGGAGCGTCCGGAATCGTCACATAAATAGTCGTACCAGCCGATTCCGGACAAGCCGGACTGACGAATATGGGTGCGGTTTTTGATAAAGCTATAATGATACAAATAATCTAAAAAAATGTAAATCTCAAGAAAAATTTTATAAATTTTAAATTATGCCTAAGAAGACATTTAAAGGGGGGGCGCATCCTCCGGAATTTAAGAATTTGACCGAAAGCTTAGCGATTGAAGTTCTGCCGGCGCCGGAAAGGGTATTCGTGCCCATAGTCCAGCATTTGGGCGCGCCGGGCAAACCTCTGGTTATAAAGAAAGATAAAGTGAAACTGGGTCAGAAGTTGACCGACCCGGGGGGGTTCGTTTCTGTACCTTGTCATTCGCCGGTTTCGGGGACGGTGAAGAAAATCGATATGTTCCCCCACCCTTTCGGCAGAATGATAGAAGCAATTGAAATTGAGAACGACGGCGAAGACAGTCCGGAGCACGATATGTCGGTCGAAGATGGTTATTTGAACCTCGACCCTAAAATTATGATACAACGGATTCGGGAAGGTGGATTGGCGGGGATGGGGGGGGCGGCGTTTCCCACCCATGTTAAGTTAAGTCCTCCCGCTGACAAACCTATAAAGACATTAATCATCAACGGGGCTGAATGCGAGCCGTTTTTGACTGCCGACCATCGTTTGATGTTGGAATATGGGAAAGAAATTTTCAAGGGGATAGCGATAATCCAGCGGATTTTGAAACCGGAACAGACTTATATCGGGATTGAAAACAATAAACCGGACGCCATCGCCAAAATGAGGGAAATCAGCCGGGATTATCCTGGGATTAAGGTAGCTGCGATGCAGGTGAAGTATCCGCAGGGGGCTGAAAAGCAGTTGATCAACGCATTGACCGGGCGGGAAGTGCCTTCCGGGGGGCTGCCGATGGATGTGAATTGCCTGGTGCACAATGTGGGAACGACTTTGGCAATATATCAGGCGGTGGCGATGAACAAACCTTTGATTGAACGGGTAGTTACGGTGACGGGTGATGGGGTTGTATCGCCGAAGAATGTTACCGCGCGGATAGGGACGCTGTTCTCCGAATTAGTCGCCTTTGCGGGCGGATACACCGATGGGGCGGCGAAGTTGATAATGGGCGGGCCGATGATGGGGATGGCTCAGCATACCGATCAAATACCGATAATCAAGGGGACATCGGGGATATTAATTCTGAGCAAGAAGAGTGCGGCGCTCCCTAAGCCGAAGCCGTGTATCGGATGTTCGAGGTGTTTGGAAGTATGCCCGATGCATTTGACGCCGACGCTGTTGGCGACGCTGGTGGAGTATAACCGGACGGAAGATTCGATTAAGCAGGGTATTTTGGACTGTATGGAATGCGGTTCCTGCAGTTATATTTGCCCCACCAAGCGTAATTTGGTGCATATATTGAAGTTGGGCAAGATGAATGCGATGGAATTGAAGCGGAAGGAGAAGGAGGCGGCGTGATATTGGAATTATGAATGCTGAATGCTGAATGGTCATTTAGAGTATTCTGGTTATTATTAATGGGGTCATTTAATAGTTTTAGTATAATGAAAAGTCTTTACATTAAAAATAGGATTTAGGGGTTGGGGTTTAGGGTTTAGTGATCTGTCATTCCCGCATGCTTGTAGCGGGAATCCATACATTATTTTAATGCTAAGTTGTCCAACCCCAGCGTGATAATGGTTTATCGTGAGAATAATAATGGGATTATTTAGTTCCTGTTGCTAAAGTCAAAACAAAATTAAAATGTGCCGTCATACGTCCTCGTGTGACGATAGAAAAACAAAGAC
>JABMRZ010000408.1 GCA_013202315.1 Candidatus Tariuqbacter arcticus
ACAATAATAAGGCAAATTTCAAATATCTTTGGTTAGGGATTAAGGGGTTAGTGAGCTGTCATTCTCTAACTTTGAGAATAGCTGCGAGCTGCGAGTTTCGAGTCGGAATGAGGGTTTATTCCATATCAGAAAACCTGTCTATTTTCCTTCCTCTCCGGTCACCGCTTCCATTTCAGACGAATCGGGCATCATTATTTCCATTTCTGTGAAGAATTTACCGTCGAATTCATAGAAGTTCATACTTTGATTATTTCGTTTTCCGGGGGGGAAGATGAAATCGTAGCTCACACCCTGGAAAGACAGTTCTTCCTTATGCTCACCAAGTTTGGCTTGGTATTGCATCGAGGTTAGATTCAGAATCAAATTCATCGCATCGTATCCTATCACTTCTTCATCGGTAGGAGCGTCGCCTTTGAAGGTGAAAAAGCGGTCGGTCAACAGAGAAAAGGCGGGGTGACTCCTATCACGCCTGCCCCATCCCACAACTTTAAGCCCTGTAAGATAATGCCCATATTTTTCCAATACCGCCGGTGGAAAAGCTGACAGGACACTGAACAGGTTAGTTTTGAAATTATAGAAGGCGAATTGCGGAACATACATATCGATTTCATCAGCCGCCAGCGGGAATACGAATCCGTCGAAACAGCTTAGTGGAATATCGTTTGAATCGACTTCGACCCGCTGGAAACGAGCCAATTCAATCATCGATTTTTGATAATTCGACCACAATTGGTTTAACAGTGTATCCGAAAGGGAGTCAACGGTAAAATACATTGAATCGACCGGAATTATCAGGGAGTCGGGTATCAGAAGGCTGTCTTCCAACGGTATATACAGCGAGTCTTGTTCTAAGAGGGTTATCAATGAATCATCAAAGGCGCATCGAAATCCTATCCGCCGGAGAGTTTTGAAATTATTCCCCAGATCCAAGGCATCGGTGTAATACCATTCCTGGCCGGCGATTTCCACCTCAAGTACCTCCGCACGCCGGATGAATGCTTCGGCGAAATGAATCCGGGAATCGTCCAGAGGGGCTATAGTTACAAATCGTTCCACGCCCATAGCTCTAACTGTGTAATCGGCGAGCGCAGCGCCCATACTCGCCAAATCCGGCTGCAACTGCCATATATTATCGCCGGTTTTCCATATATCGGGAGTGTTGTCCATTAGGAAAAAGAATGGGACATCCAGCGCGCTCCCGGCGGCGGCGGTTATAAGTGATGAGGTTCCGGTGTTGAGGCTGATTACAGCTACCACCGATTGTTCATTTAAGTTCTTAACCGTCAGGTATTCATCCAACAGCCGTTGGGGAGTTTCTATAACCGTTAATTCCAGTTCATCCGAACCCGATTGTTCCCGATAAAGATTTAAGGCAAGTTCTATCCCGTTCACAAACAGCTCTGCCGTGGTATCTTCCGGTGCAGTTAGTACGATGATTTTGCTTTTCATACCTTTTTTCGTCAGGAGTTCATCGATGAAGTCCCGTCCATCTTTTCCTACTTTGGATCGAATTTTCATTAATTGGCCGGTGTTCATTCCTTTCAATAAGAGCGTCAGTTTGTCTTTCGCTAACGACTTCAATCCCGGCACACTGCATTTGCCGTATAGATAAAAGAGATTTTTATAAGCCAGCAAGTCCTTTTTCTGCGCATAGAGAATTTCCGCTTCCAAATATTCGGCGTAATCCAGATATATGCTGTTGGGAAACCTTAAACGAAGTTCATCCACCGCATTCTGCGCTGAGATGAAATGTTTAATCCTGATGTTAGTTTTAGCGGTGAGGTAGAATCCGGCGTCAAGGTAAGGATTCTCCATTTCAAAACCGGTCAACTGTTCAAAATCAGCCAGAGCTTGATTATAATTTCCCTTATTAAAACTCATTAAACCCTGACGGAGCAGTGTCAATGGAGCAGTAGTCCCCTGGGCGAATACACTCAATAATGGTGAAGAGGCGATAATGAGGCTGATCACGATGACATATTTTTTCATCGCAACGATTATTTATTATTGGAGAAGGATTATATTTGGATTTATTTCAATTTTAGACCGGTTGTCGGTTACAATCGTACACTTACTATTCTACAGTTACGGATTTTGCCAAGTTTCGCGGCTGGTCGATATGGGCTCCTCGGAAACTGGCGATATGATAAGCCAGCAGCTGCAGCGGTATTACGGTCAGGATTGGCATCAACGGATATGCGACTTCCGGGACATAAATGACCGATTCGGCTTTGCTTTTAATCTCCTCATCACCTTGAGTGGCAATTGCTATTACTCTCCCGTTTCTCGCGCGCACTTCTTCGATATTGGACATAATTTTATCATAGGTACCGTCTTTGATGGCTATGAAGACGACGGGCATATCTTTATCTATCAAAGCAATGGGGCCGTGTTTCATTTCCGCCGCCGGGTAGCCTTCGGCGTGGATATAGGATATCTCCTTCAGTTTTAACGCCCCTTCCATAGCGACCGGATAATTATAACCCCTGCCAAGATAGAGGAAATTGGGTCTATCCTTGAAAAACTCGGCTATTTTTTTAATATAGCCATCCGACTTGAGGATGGTCTGTATTTTCCGCTGCAGGCTCTTCATTTCTTTGACCCATTTTTGTCCATCGAGAATGGACATCTTCTTACGGCGGGCGATGTATAGAGTTATCAGCGCCAATACGGTTATCTGTGAAGTGAAGGCTTTGGTGGATGCCACTCCGATTTCGGGTCCGGCATATAGATACAGCCCGGCGTCAGCCTCACGCGCAATAGTTGAACCGACCACATTGCAAATAGCGAGACAAACAGCTCCTTTATGTTTCGCTTCGCGCATCGCAGCTAAAGTATCGGCGGTCTCACCCGATTGACTGATGGCAAAGACAATCGTGCCCGGCTCGATTATAGGGTTACGGTAGCGAAATTCCGAAGCGTATTCAACTTCTACCGGTATTCCTCCGAACTCTTCCAACATATATTCTCCAATCAGCCCCGCATGATAGGATGTCCCGCAAGCCACGATGATTACCCGCTTCGCATCGGTCAGGGCGTCTTTGTATTTACCCAATCCATAGAGTCTTGCCGTTCCTTCATCTTCCCGCAGGCGTCCTCGGATCGCATCTTCTACTGTGTGGTCCTGTTCAAATATCTCCTTCAACATAAAGTGGGGATAGCCGCTCTTCTCAATCTGCTCGACGCTTAGATTAATCCTTTCAGGTTTCCGGTTAATCTTATGGTTATTCAAGGTCTTATGTTCAAAATGATCTTTGTATATAACCGCAGTTTCCCCTTCGTTGAGGTAAATAACATCCTTAGTGTATTCAATGAATGCCGCCATATCGGATGCGACGAAATTTTCATTTTCACCAATCCCAAGGACAATAGGGCTGCCTTGTCGTGCGACTACTATTTTGTCGGGTTCAGTTCTGGATATAACGGCAATTCCATAGGTGCCCTTCACATGTTTCAAGGCTTCCCGCACCGCTTCTTCCAGTGTGCAGCCGCGATAGTAATCCTGTATTAGATGCAATAGTGTTTCCGTATCCGTTTCGGTAGTGAAATGGTGTCCCTTTCGGGATAGATCATCACGGATAGCGGTGTAGTTTTCGATGATTCCGTTGTGAATCAGAGCCAGTTCGCCGCTTCGGGTTTTGTGGGGGTGAGCGTTCAGCGTCGAAGGCACTCCATGGGTCGCCCAGCGAGTATGGCCTATTCCGAGCCATCCGGGGATTTTCTGCCCGTTCAAATCCTCTTCCAAGTCAGCGATTTTGCCTATGCGTTTTTTTAAGTCAATCCCATCCGATCCCAGAACCGCTAATCCGGAGGAATCGTAGCCTCTGTATTCCATCCGCTTCAATCCGGCAAGTAAGACCGATACTATATCCCTATGACCGATATAGCCGATTATTCCGCACATATATTCTCCTGCTTTAATTATAAGATTGTTAATATTTTTTACAAATCCAATATAATGTTCTATTATCTCGCTGATTGTGTTCTATGCACTTTTCAAGTCAATTAATGTTCTGAATTAGTAACACTTTAGTTGTTTGAAGTAATTCTTAAAAGACAATGTCATGCTGAACTTATTTCAGCATCTATGAGATCCCGAAACAAGTTCGGGATGACAACAATAAGATAGCAGTTTTGGTAGATGCGTTTACGATTCCGGGTATTGCATTGCAGCAAAAAGCCATTGTAAAAGGAGATCA
>JABMRZ010000409.1 GCA_013202315.1 Candidatus Tariuqbacter arcticus
GATGTTTCCTTGTCCTCGTACTCCATAATGGATACAGGATTCGTTAACACAAAAGTATTGGTTGATTTCGAGCATGTTTTTTCTCCATTGAGTTGAACATACTCAAATATAATGAATAATCACAATACATACAAGAAATAACTCAATTATTAGGGGACATTATTCTTATGTGGATGCTGGAAGGAAACTTGGATTCCGGCTGAAATCATCCTTTTTCGGCTGCATTAACGAGTCTCAATACATCAAGTATTAGCTGGAACTCACCCTCGGACGAGGTTGTTTTCGCAGACTTTTTCCAGATGGTAGGTGTATCCGCCTTCTATACTTTCCCTTTCCCGCAAATAATTCGATATGAATTGACCGCAATTGCTGCCGATACGGTTTTCCGCCAGTTCTCCTATGCTTAAAATGACTTCAAAACCCACGGCTTTCAGCGCATCGATTGTTTCATAATTATCCTTGTCCGGCGTTATATTTGAAGATATATTATTCCTTTTAGCCCGACAGGTGGGATTCACCGGCGTAATTTTTATGAGGAATTTACCGGGGTCGAAATAGCGCCTGAGAACATCCGGTTCGACCGGCATTCCTTCCGCCAGCGCAAAGTTCAAGGTCACCTTCCTTTCCCCATTTCTGAAAAATCCTTCTCCGTATTCAGCGATTTTCGCCATATCCCATTTATCGACAGGGATCAGCCAATCCCGCAGCCTGGCATCAGTGGTATGTATTGAAAACTGAAGTTGGAATCTGTCCTTATAAATCGCTTCATTGATTTCAGATAACCTTTTGAAGAACACATCCGACCCTTTAGGAGCGATGGTGGAAAGGGTCGGCAACAGCCCCGGAGCGTCATAAAGCTTGGGGAGCTCTTCGAGGACATCGAGCACATTCTGATTCAGCGCCGGTTCACCCATCCTGGCGAATTGAATCTTGAATTTTTCGACTTCAACTTTTCCCTGGGGAAAACGGCTCCTTACCATATAATCAATCTGGGAAATTATGTCGTTTTTGGAAAGTTTTCCCCGATAATATTCACCGGCATCGCAGAATCGGCAGCCTACCGGACATCCATACAGGGTTGAAACGATCAGAACCCATTTTTTCTCTCTCGGCAAGGGCGGTTGAACCGATTCCACAAATTCCACAAGTCTGCCATCGTCCATTTCCGCCACATAAACCGTGGCGATGTTTTCATCTCCGGTCCTGGCTATCGTTTTCAAACGGCTCCTTTCCTTATAATCCTATTGATTTCCATAGCTGCCTTGACGCCGTCGCCGACGCAGATGGCAGTTTGCCGGTAAATTCCGTTGTTCACATCACCCACCATAAAAAGCCTGTTGGATTTTATCAGGTCTGCGGAATTTTTTCGGAGTTCTTCGCCTATGAAGTCGAGGCAAGACTCCCGCCCAATCGCAACTACCAGGAAATCCACGCAAACATTTACTTTCTCCCCGCTATGATTCTTGACGCAATTCAACAGCAGTCCGTTGTCCGCTTTGACAATATCTCTGACGGTTATATCGGGTGAATATGAGATATTATAGGATTTCATGCATCTTTCCCAGAGCAACGGAATGCAATTGACTCGATTACTCCTGTTCAGAATGGTGACATTGTTCTTCTGAGACAGATTAAGGGCATAATCGAAAGCCGCATCCCCCGCGCCTATGATTCCGATTTTCCTATTCTTAACATCAATAATCGGATATATTTCATAAAATACCCAGTCTGTGATGTCATCCGAAATGAGAGGGTGGAGAATTTCTTTGGGCTTGGTGCCGGTGGCAACTACGACCACATCGGATGCTATCACTCTGCGTTCAGTCCTGGTTGAGAATATCTTACCATTGTATTCCAACTCCAGAACCCTTTCAAAGTCGACCCTGATACCGGCGTTATCCAACTGTTTTCTGAAAAGTTCAACCAGCGCCAATCCGGTTATTCCTTCGGGAAAACCGGGATAATTTTCTACTAAGTTGGCATTTCGCAGAAGACCGCCGACTTCATTCTGTTCCAGGATTACCGGTTCAACATTGTACCGTTTCAATTGAATCGCCGCTGCAATCCCCGCCGGTCCGGCTCCTATTATGACCACTTGCTTAATTTCCACTTCGAGGCGCTTCCATCAGGTTTAACAGTTCATCCACCAGCACCGGTGTGGCGAAGCCGTGCGCGAGGTTGAGGAAAGCCGCCCGGTGAAAATCTTCATTGTAGGTCGCGGTTCCGTTTATGGGGATGAAGACGGCAAAGTCCCTGACAAAGGCGGACCTCGCCGTAGTCTCGCAACAAAGATGGCTCATTACACCGGTTATCACCAGCTGACTGACTCCCTTTTCCCTTAATATATCTTCCAGCGGCGTCCGGTAAAATCCGTCATACCGGGTCTTTCTAATTATTATGGAGTTGGGCAGATTCAATTCGGGAATGATTTCGCTCAGTTCGTCACCTTCCGTTATCAAGTCTTTCCACCATTTAGCTAAAAGTCCAGCATCTCCCTCCGAATTCAGATGACGGGTGAGAATAATCGGTAGATTCAGTTCTTCATAGACCTTCGCCAATCTTTTAATTCCCGGTATTATCGGCAAGGCGCTGGGGATGAATGCGTGGGAGCTTTCTTCGAGAAAATATTTTTGCATATCCAGAATGAGAAGCGCCGATCGTTCGAGGATGAATTTAATCTTGTGCGAGTTCCTGAACTTCTCCAGTCTCGAAAGCATTTCCAATGACTTGTCGGTGATGTTTTCAGGGGTAAAATAGCGGCTTTTCATCGAGTTTCCTTATTGCTTCGGCTTACAATTTCTGCCACCTGTTTTAAGTCGAGGATTTCCGGCTGCACCTGTTTAAAGACTTTCCGGACGACATCTTTCTTAATGTATGTTTTCATGAATAAGTCTTTTCATTTGAATTCCGGATAACAAAAATATAATAAGAAAATTCCTGAATAATTCCAAATAAATCGGTACAAAAGCAAACACCACCCCTCCGGATGGAGTTTCTTCGGATATTATGACGGTGTTACTTTGACAGGAACTTTTGCAGATCCTCCTTCGACCTCAAACTTGAAATACGCAGTTCACTCACCCGGTCGAAGAGGACTTTCCCTTTCCAAATCCTTCCGTCCCCAGTGAAAGACACCCTCTCGGATGTAATTGAAATGCTCCTCGCCGGTTTCACGGTTAGCTACAGCGATGAGGGAATCTATGCACTCCCGGATGGTGCGAATGAAGAAGGGAATGTGGTCGATGACCACCTCGCAGAACCATATACCTCACCGCCATATCCTTATCTTCGATGAGAGCGATAGCTTCATTCAGAGCAGTATCCGTCAAAGACCCGCCGGCGGCGTTCCCGGAAGTGAAGGCGTCAGTTTCATAAACCTCGCCGTTCATCCAGATTACCGCTTTGTTCAAATCGGTCTCTGCGGGAAGAGTACCTAAAACTTCCTGCGCCTCCAAAAGGTCGACACTGCCCAGAATGCCCACCGCCACATCAGTCACCGCCGCGCAGACGGTGAACTCGTCATCCCCGGTAAGCTTGACCGCCTGACCCGCCTCGCCCGGACCTTGCAAATCGCCGTCATCATAAGATAAATCGGGATTTTCTTAATATATTTGCGTATTTTTTATGAAAAATACTTGACTCTAATTTCTTGTGTTCTTATATTTAACAAAAATAATATAAGAATTATATGAAACGACAAAATCAACAAAACATAAACATAAAATAAAAATATGAAAACCCATAAAGTTGTTCTTATTATTTTTATAATCTTATTGCCGCTTTATTTTTACGGTCATAAAGCAAGCGCTTCATTTATTGAAGATAGCACCACCTACAATAGCATTCATCCAAACCAGAAGACATTTTCTGACAGTGGATTTAAAATAGGAATTTTTGATTTTATCGATAGGTCATTAATTCTATTGTTCAAGTTTTACCAATCGAATATTACCGACATTGATGATCAAACTTGCCCAATGGAGCCTACCTGTTCCAACTTTGCGATTCAAGCGGTTGAGAAACACGGTTTTTTAATTGGCTCCTTGAAGACGATGGATAGACTGCATCGCTGTAGTCATGATCTAAAATATTATGAAATTATTAATGTTAATAATCGGAATGCGTATAAGGATTATCCATGAAACATCTGGTAAAAGTATTTTTAATTTTATTTGTTACATTGAGTATTACTTTGTTTCCTCACTTATCATTCGCAGAAAATGAAAATAGTAGTTTCGCTGATTGGCTGTTTAATCGTGGATTTTATAATTATGCCAGGTATGAATATTTAAAGGACATTTTCGATAGTAGTATAGATGAAGAAGAAGGAATCTCGAAACTATATAACAGGGTGGCAGAATGTTATTTAGCGTCTTTAAAATATGGAGAAGGAATAAAATGGTGTATGAGTATTAATGAACAACATTCACAAGATTTTTTCCCCGAACTAAATATTACATATACTATTCTTCTTATGAAGCTGGGACATTTTGATAAAAGTATTGAGGAACTCTCGAACAAACATTTAGCCGATGGTCCTATTAAGTCTCGAGCTAATTTTCTTTTGGGGTGTTCTGAAGCTCATCAGTGGAAATTAAATGGTGCAATTGATGCTTGGAGAAAAATCCCTTCTAACCATCAATTAAATCCTATCATTAACGAATACATTTCATATACAGAAAAAGCAAAACAAATTAAATTCTTGAATCCTACAAGTGGAGCTGTATTAGGTATAATACCTGGTTTGGGATATCTATACGCTGGACACAATAAAACTGCTTTATCGGCTTTGATAGTGATTGGTCTCACTTCTTGGGGAACAGTTGCAAGTTTTAAAAAGGATATAAATGGAACAGGATATTTAACTGGATTTCTGTCCATTGGTTGGTACAGTGGAAGTATATATGGTTCCTATTGGGCTTGTAAACGAAAAAATGAATACAATCGAAGGTTATACCTTAAAAAAATAAAGTACTAATTACTAATCTCAAAGGAGATTTTATGCAATATCGTAACTCAATTCTATTCAAAAGCGTTGTAATAATAACGCTTTTCAGCATCAGTTTTTTATTTATAGGTGCTGACTTACTATGGGCTCAGAAGTTGGCTTTAGTTGTTCCATCTGGAACGCCAGTTACAATTAAAATTGATCAAGAAGTAAATTCTAAAGAATTTCCTGTTGGTTCAAAAATTCAAGCTTCTGTTGCCAATGATGTAATTATCGATGGGAAAGTAGTTATTAGGGCAGGCTCTCAATGCGATGTTACCGTCGCAAGTGCAAAGAAAGCAGGGATAGTTGGTGCTCCAGGGACAATTACTGTTTCTGTAAATTATATAAAAGCTGTAGATGGAACTAATATCCCTATTTCCAGCGCTACAAAATCAGAGGAGGGAAAAAGTCAAGTAACAACTGCTATTGTTGTTACAATTTTGTGTTGTATACTTGGCTTGTTAATCAAGGGAAAAGAAGGTGTAATACCCGCAGGTACACAATTGACTGGCTATACTGTTTCCCAAGCAGAAGTTAATATATAAGGAAAGTTCCTATGTTAAGAGAATTTTCATTTCCCAGACTAATACTATTAGTTTTAGGGATTATCCTTATATTTTCCATTCAAAGTAATGGACAGGTAAATCCATTATTAACCTTAAGCTGTGGTTATGGGCAAAGCTTTGGAGGATTTGGGGTTTCCGGTCAAATTCATCCAATACCTGAAATAGGATTACACGCAGGTGTGGGATATTTTCCTGCAAGCGCTTTATTCCCAGAATACGATTTCGTGGAAGATGCAATTTTATTCAACTTCGGAATAAGAGCCTATGCGCCGCTTGAAATCGACCCCATATATCTTTATGGTGATCTTCTATTTGGAGGTATCGGGGTCCAAGCCGAACAATGGTATTATTATGATTACTGGAGCGGAAATTACTATTACTCTGAAGAATCGAAAGTGTTAATAGGTCCCTCCGCTTTGGTAGGTGGTGAAATACGCTTTGAACTTTCAGACAACATAGCTGGTGGATTTATGGGGGCGTTGGGGCTTGCTTATGCCATCAACGACATTGATTGGCTCGACCAAAAAATATTCCTTACTTTGGATGTAGGTGTGTGTTTATACATAACAAGACCTTGATTTTAAAATTAAGTACGCCCATCGCCGCTTCCATCCAGCAGACAAAGCCGACTTTGAAGGCGGTAGGCTGATTGTCTGGCTCAACTGCAATCGCCTGGCGAATGGCATGAAGCTATGGGTAAAAATAATGAAAATAGTCTGTCCCGCTTTGGAGGGTGGATTCGCTTCGGCGATCCAGTATCAAGTCTGAAGCGGAAAGATAGGAGAGGGAGGGAAAGGGAAATTACGAATAGCAAGGCACTGCTGGCTGAAAGAGAGCGAAAATCGATTCTTAGTAATTTCGTTGCGCCCGCCACTACCGCCGGGCATGGCGTCCATGTAAAAAACCTTTACAACCTCTATGTTTATTTTTGGCGCTGGGCGTTGTGGAAAGTATTTGAACAAGAGACTTCAAACAGACCGGGTGTCGTCAGCTTCATTAGCGCGTCGAGCTATATAGACGGTGACGCTTTCTGCGGGATGCGGGAACACATGCGCCGACAGTGTGACGAGATTTGGATCATTGACATCGGCGGCGAAGGCCGGGGAACCCGTAAGAGCGACAATGTTTTCGCCATCCAGACACCTGTAGCCATCGCAGTTGCAGTCCGATCGAATAAAGCGGATAAAGACAAACCTGCGAAGATTCATTACACCTGTATTGAAGGCAAGAGGGAGATGAAACTTGCCGCCCTCGACGCAATAACCGATTTCACTTCGGTGAAATGGGAGGACTGCCCTGACGATTGGCTGGCGCCTTTCCGCCCAGCCGGGAAAGGAAAATATTTCGATTTGCCACTGCTGACAGATTTGATGCCGTGGCAGCACCCTGGTGCGCAGTTTAAGCGAACCTGGCCCATTGGACCTGACATAAAAACGCTTGAACATCGCTGGAGCGGACTATTGAACAATGAAGATAGATCTAAAGCATTTCGTGGATCAGGGGATCGTGAAGTAGATGGCGTATATAAAATTAAACTAACTTCGAAAAGCGATTCGAGGCCAATTGCCGATATACCTAACCCGGACGAGCCGGAACCATACAGGATTTTCGATACGTGTTTTTGGTGGTGTTCGGGGGTCTACCCTGTTATCGTTTCAAAACTTCGCGCGATTCCAAACGTCCATTTCAGCCTACAAATCACGGGATAAATCGACTTGCACGAAAAAGTTCTTGCCATTTTGCGCAGGATTTGATTGGTAACAGTCTAAGGCCGCCGACCCCCGATTCCTGACAACCAAAAAAAAAGATTTCCAAAATTACCTCTGAGGTGGGGGGATTCCGGGAAAC
>JABMRZ010000410.1 GCA_013202315.1 Candidatus Tariuqbacter arcticus
GACACCACGGTGTTATTCACAGTAAATGAAGTAATGAAGTAATAATCCTGAAAAAATTAGTCCGCTGTACAGCGGATCGACAATTTATTGTCGATGTCGGCGCAATAAGCGCCTAAATCAGAACTCTGGGTCTTACCTTGAATTCAGAACAACTACAGTTTGAATCCTCCCGTAACGATAATGTGCTTGAGGATATTCTCGATCGGATTAGTGATTTAAAAGGTATAAAGAAAGCGTATTGGGAATATCTGCAACAAATTTTCACCCTCGGCTGGGGATGTATGTACTGGCATTATCCAGCGCAGTGCGATTGGATCAAAGAGGATGGCATTTCACCGGAATTGACCCAAGAATTTCCCCAATCCATACCTGAGAAACTTAAAATCATCCGTAAAGTATGCGATTATATAACCATTGGGCCTGCCGATTATTGCTGTCTGCCCCCCGAAAAAACGGTCAGTGACGATGAATTCCCCCTCAATCTAAACAGCTCCCTGCTGATACTGTTCGGCACCGAAAACCGCACATCCGCTTTCGTTGCGCTGGGCCCCAAAACAGATGGAGAATTATTCACCGAAGCTGAAATCGCTTGCTTGAAGAGATTGTCGAGAACCGCCTTCCGCGCTTATGAAAAAGTCGAACTCACCAATCAACTCATCGCCGCAGATAAAAATGTAACCGTCAGCACCGTCGCCGCCGGAATCGCCCACGAAATGAACAACAACATCACCCCTATTATCGGACGAGCTCAACTGCTGATGGAGGTCATAAATAAACTTCCTGACCGCCAATTGGCTGAAAAGATGATTTCGCACGCCCAAATAATATATGGGCAGGGATGCAAAATTGCCCGCATCACAAAGAATCTCACTAAATTGTCCCAGCCTTTAGAGCTGGAAGTTCAAATACTATCTCTGGAAGATGAACTTCTCGCTGCGGTTGAAATTATGTCGGAAACCGCCGGGAAAATCAAACACTTCAAAACCGACGACCCTGATTCTCTCTTTATCCTCAAACTCGATTTCGCTTCCAGCCCCACCCTCATTCGGGGAGATTACCAACAGCTTCAACAGATTTTCATCAACCTCATCATCAACGCCGCCCACGCCATCGAAGAAATAGGGAGAGGAGTCTTGACCATCGGCACTATAGTCACCCCTGATAATAAAATAGTCGCCGTCATCAAAGATACCGGAACCGGAATGTCACAAGATACGCTTGAAAAAATGTGGAAACCATTCTTCACCACTAAAAAACAGGGCAGAGGCACCGGATTGGGAATGGCGATTGTTAGAAATATTATGGAAGCCCACGGCGGTGAAATACAAGTGGAATCGGAACTGGGAAAAGGAACTACTTTCGAGCTGTATTTCAACCCCATAAGAAAACTCTGAACCCAATATGCTATGGAGAAAATATGCGTCTGAATGAGAAGGCGGCGATCATTACCGGCGGCGGCAGAGGTATCGGAAGAGCTACCTGTATCCGCTTCGCTCAAGAAGGCGCCGCGGTTGTAGTCGCCGATGTTGATGAAGAATCCGCTAAAACTACCGCCGGTGAAATTGAAGACGAAGGAGGCAAAGCCCGCCCAGTGATAGTGGATGTTACCGATAAAGCTTCCGTTAAGAATATGATCGATACTTGCCTCAACGAATTCGGTAAACTGAACATACTGGTCAACAACGCCGGCATCAATCGAGATACCATCGCAGCTATAATGCGTGAGGACCAGTGGGACCTAGTGATGAATGTGAATTTGAAGGGAACCTTCCTCTGCTGTCAAGCTGGGTTGAAGCCCTTGCGGGACAGCGGTTCCGGCCGAATCATCAACACCTCCTCCATCGCCGCACTCGGCAACATCGGACAATCGAATTACGCCGCTTCCAAAGGAGGGGTGATTTCTCTCACTAAAACCCTCGCCCTTGAATTCGCCAATTATAAGATAACCGTCAACTGCGTGGCGCCCGGAGCCACTATGACCCCTATGTTCGAAAAAGTGCCCGACAACCTTAAAGATAAATACCGGGAAAGAATCCCCCTGAAGCGCTTCGCCGACCCCGGCGAAATTGCATCTGTCCATCTTTTCCTTGCCAGCGATGAAGCATCCTACATCACCGGACAGACTATATTCATAGACGGCGGCATCAGCGTCGGCTTATAATATGTCGAATAGAACATATGATAAATACCTATTGAATTGTCTGAGAAATCAACCGTGCTGCCACCTCTCCGCAGGTGGCAGTTAAAGGTGTCGACTGCAGAGAGTCGACACCACACGCAATAGGATATATGATACTATTAATGTATAACACATTGGAATGCTTGACTATTATCGAATAATTCCGATATTCTTTCATACTTTCATACTTTCATACTTTCATACTTTCACACTTTCACACTTGTAATAGGCTTCTATAGTGAAATTTCCCAAGAAATACACCCTCGCCTTAATCTTAGCCCTTTTCATCGCCACTATAATATGGTGGCAGTTAACAGACACTCTATTCGCCCGCAATTCCAGTCTGGACGAACAGCTTGGTAAGTTCAACTATCTGCTTTTCCAAATCCGGGGAAAATATGTGGAAGAACCCGATTTATCGAAGCTGATTGACGGCGCCATCACCGGTATGCTCGAAGCCCTCGACCCCCATTCGGTCTATATCTCCGCCGAAGACCAAAGCCGAATCTCCGAACAGTTCTCCGGCGAATTCGAAGGCATCGGCATATCCTTCATCATTCAAAACAAACTGTTAACCGTGATTTCACCCATACCCGGCACCCCCGCGGACCGCCTTGGCATCCGCGCCGGCGACCGAATCATTGAAATCGACGGCGAATCCGCCTACGGCATAACCAGCGAGGAAGTCTTCCGCAAACTACGCGGACCCAAAGGATCCCCGGTCGAAGTCACCATCGACCGGGACGGTGTCCCCGAGTCGATGGATTTCACCATTATCCGCGATAAAATTCCTATACACTCCGTCGAAACCGCCTTTATGTTCGACCAGAATACCGGCTATATCCTGCTGAATCAATTTACTTCCAATACATCATCCGAACTCGAAGAAGCGTTGCGCGACCTGGAATCTTATGAAATGACTCAACTTATCCTCGACCTCAGAGGGAATTCCGGCGGATACCTCGACCAAGCGGTTAAAGTCGCAGGCAAATTCATCCCTAAAGGCGAACGGATTGTCTTTACCCGGGGCAGAGATCCCAAATCCGAACGCTCCTTCTATTCACAAGGAAATGACGCTCACGAGAATCTGGATTTGATCATCCTAATCAACCACGGCAGCGCTTCCGCTTCCGAAATCGTCGCCGGAGCGGTGCAGGACTTGGACCGGGGCTTAGTTGCAGGCACCAAGAGTTTCGGTAAAGGACTGGTGCAAACTCCCTTCCCCTTCGAGGATGGTTCCCTCGTCCGCCTGACCACCGCACGCTACTATACTCCCAGCGGCAGGCTCATTCAGCGCCCCTACGAAGGACCCCTCAGCGAATACTACCGCCGAGCGTATCTGGATGACACCACTGATACTGAAGTGGATACCAGTGAAGTCTATTTCACAAAAGCCAATCGAAAAGTGTACGGCGGCGGCGGAATCGAACCGGATGTGAAGCTTAAATCCCATTATTTCAGCTCATACACCGCCAAACTGTTGAATAATCGGCTCTTCTTTGAATACGCAGCCCAATATGCCGGCGGCCATCCCGAACTTGGAGTCGATTTCGATTATTTCCTTCGACAATTTGAAGTGACTGATGATATGATGAACGATTTCCTCGAATTGGCGGCATCCAAAGAGGACATCACTTTCAATGAGGAAGGTTATCGGAAGGATTTACCCTTTATTAAGAATCTGATTAAAGCGGAATTGGCGCAAAATCTCTTCAACGGCAGGCTCTATTATTATCAGGTTCGTATTCAAGGAGACCCTCAAATCCAAGAAGCGGTGAGTCTATTCCCCCAAGCGCGCCGAATCGCATCGTTGAGAGATAAATGATAATTGGTTCTCAGTACACGACTTTCGATTGATAGTCCACTTTTCACTGTTTATTAAAAAAATTGACTTTTTCTTTTAAAATCGTTATAATCACTCGTTGTTTTGCTAATTAGGGGAGCTGAAAGAAATACTCCTTACCTTTGTGCTGCTTCATATTCTTTCAGTCTATGCTTTGATCCTCAAAATATGTAACTCGAAGCTTAAAAATAACAAATAAATAACCCATCGGAGGTTAATACGCAATGGTAGAACATTTCCAAAATGGCGGTCCCTTTATGTGGCCAATCCTTGGACTCTTAATTGTCGGTCTGATGTTTGTCCTGGAAAGGCTCTGGACTTTAAGCAGAGCGTCCGTTAACACCCGCAAGTTCTTAGGAAAGATCAACAAGGCGCTGACTGAAGGCGGTTCCGACGCCGCAATGGAAATCTGTTCCAAAACCCGCGGTCCTATCGCTTCAATTCTGTATGCAGGGCTTATGCGCGCTGAACGGGGGATTGAAGCGGTGGAGAAATCCGTTATGTCCGCCGGCACCATCGAAATGGCTTTCCTCGAAAAAAACCTCGTCTGGCTGGCAACCGTTATAGCTGTCGCACCTATGCTCGGCTTCACCGGAACCGTCGCCGGTATGGTCAAAGCCTTCGATAACATCGCCGCCGCTAACGATATTTCGCCCAGTATTGTCGCCGGCGGTATCAGCGAAGCCCTATTGACCACCCTCTTCGGTCTCATCGTCGCCATTATCATCCAGGTTTTCCATAACTACTTCGTTTCAAGGGTGGATAAATTAGTTGTCGATATGGAAGAATCTTCCGTCAGCTTCATCGATTCCTTAACGGAATTGGAAAGTAAAGAGTAACACCTTCAATAAGTGAACGAGCAGCCTGCTTACCGGCGGGTTGTTAAAAAAGCGCCAATATCGGAACAAAAGGTAAAACTATGTTCACAAATATCAGAAAGAAAAAGGAGACCAGCGGTATTCCCACCGCCTCGCTTCCGGATATAGTCTTTCTACTGTTGATATTCTTCCTGGTAACCACAACTATCGACATGGACAAAGGGATACGCCTCACTCTGCCTGACAGGGGCGGTGAAGTAAAAATCCGCAGTGAAAACATCTGCAATATCCTCATCAACGCTCAGGGACTGGTAATGGTGGACGAAGAACCGGTCGAAATCCCCTTGTTGAGGGATACCATCGAAGAAAAGGTCAAAGCCAGGGGTTATGACGCAAGCAACGCGCCCATCCTGATTGTCTCCATCAAACCGGATAAAGAAACCGCATATAACACTTACATCGAAGTCCTCGACCAAGTGAAGCTCGCCGGCGCCACTAAAATCTCCATCGCCGAACCCGAAGGCTAACCTGGGAGGATAATTATTAAGATTATTCACTGATTGTTCTCATCCTGAGAATATCATAGTATTCTTATAGTTGACAGTTCAGCCAGCCCGGTGCGCCTATGCCCGCAAAAACAGCGGCGGCCTTATGTGTCGGTAATAAAATCGATGACAAATATCAAATATTCAAGCTTACCATAAATGAAATTTAAATCCAAAAATAAAGCCAGTGCGGATATCCCGCAGGCGTCTTTGCCGGACATTATCTTTATGCTGCTTATGTTCTTTATGGTCTGCACGGTTTTTCAGGAGTTCAGGGGACTGCCGCTTGTTGTGCCCGCCGCTCGGTCGACCGAAAAGATCGAAGCCAAACGAAACATCACTTATGTCTGGGCTGACCGCAGCAACAGAATCTCCATCGATGACCAGCTGATTCAAATAGATAATGTCTCTGATATCGTGGGAGATAAATTCGCCGCCAACCGCAGGATTATCGTCTCCTTGAAAATCGATAAAGAAGCCAAGATGGGACTAGTTTCCGACATCCACGAAGAACTGCGGGACGCTTACGCCCTGAGAATCAGTTATTCCACCAGATTTAAATAAACTCCGAATCCGCCGTTCCCTCTCAAATAAGAAATCATCATCCGAGGGGATTAAACACACTGGCGGATAAAAAAATCGATGGCAGTTTATCATTTATAATTGATCTTGAGACTTGAGACCTGAGACACAAGACCTGAGACCTGAGACACGAGAC
>JABMRZ010000411.1 GCA_013202315.1 Candidatus Tariuqbacter arcticus
ACTCTGACGAGAATATAATTCCTGCGATTCAATTGAATTATGCCTTGTAGGGGCGTTAAATTGAACGCCCTTACTACATTTGAAAAGCGTTACAATTTATTTGATTTTTGTGACTTAACAAAGTAGTAATAGGTAGTTTTCCGTATTTATTAAACCTTTTTATATTATAAAGCCTCAAAAATAAGACGGATTATATCGCTAATCATATCCATTACTATAATATGGAAAACAACGATGAACAATCTTAAACTCCTTCCCATCTGCGCCCTGCTTCTCTTGAATATTTATTCTGTATCCTCCGCTCAACCGATTTTCATCGGCGTCAACTGCGGCAGTCAGCAGCCTTTTATGAGTCCCTGGGGAAATCTATTCCAACCCGACCAGCCTTATTCAACCGCAAACGGCTTCGGCTATGTCGGCGGGTTTTCACCCCCTTCTGGACCCTTTGAATCCATCGGGGGAACCGAAGGGTTAACCCCGATATATCTGGATCGAAGAGAAGGGGATTTCTCCTACCTCTTCGACCTGCCGCCCGGACTATACGCTGTAACTCTCTATTTAGCGGAGATGAACTTCCATTGGCGGGATTTTCGTATTTTTTCCATCGGTATCGAAGGCAGCCTCATCGTGCCCGGCTTGGATATTTTCGATGTCGTTGGACGGGCGTATGGTCTGCCCCTCCGTTTCCTGGTGGAATGTGATGACGGGCAGTTGAATGTGGATTTTATCCCGGACATTGAAGGCGGTACTCTATCCGGCATATCGGTTCGAGCGGTGCAGCCTGACGGTGTGCCCCCCCTGCCGCCCATCGGTTTTGAAACTATCGGCGGCTATGATATGAATATCCTCTTCTGGTGGCCGAACCCCGCCCCGGATTTTGTAGGGTATCGAATATACCGGCGGGAATCGGGGCAAGCCTGGCAGCCGCTCACACCCGAACCCCATCCCCTATCCCGCTTCCTCGATTACGATGTGATCCCCTACACCGAATACGAATATAAGGTTACCGCTGAAGATTTCTGGGGGAATGAATCCGATGTCAGCGACTCACTTAACGCCGTCCCAATCCCCAACCAAACAACCCAGCTCCCCGTATATGAAATGTTCATTACCGAGGAAAACTTATATCAGCTAAATATCGATATCTGGTCTGACGAATATGTGGACGCCGATTTGGTTATCGAAAGCGAGCAATTTTTCAATTCGGGAGTGCGCTACCGCGGCAATATCACCCGCCACCTTTCCAAGAAGAATTACAAGCTGAATCTGCCCAACGGCGAATTGTTCAACGGGCGCGACAAGTTCAACCTCCAAGCTGAGATGATGGATTTCAGTATGCTGAAAGACCGCCTCTGCTATCAAACCTTCGACTTAATGAACTGCCTGAATCCGCTTTCGCAAAATATCCACCTGCAAAGAAACGGCGAATTCATCGGAGTCTATCTGGACCTGGAACAGGTGGACAATCATTTCCTGGAAAGGAACGGCTTGTCGACGGGGGGGAATCTATATAAGTGTGAATCCGATTTATCAATTTTGCCAGCTTATGAAATTTATCAGTTACTTTATACCAAGGAAAACAATCCCAATTCCGATTGGGACGATATCATTGAATTCATCGAATGGGTGAATTTCTCTTCGCCGGAAGAGTTTCACTATGAAGCCGGCAGCCGGTTCGCCCTGGACGAATACCTGGATATATACACCGTCCTCATCGCAACCGCAGACTGCGATTTCCCCTTCCACAATTATTATATGTATTCGAATCCGGTCGACGGCAAATGGTATTTCGTCGCCTGGGATCACAATTCTTCCTTTAATTACCCGCTGTCGCCCATCGACTTGGGAACGGAAGAAAGCCCCTCCCCCATCGGCAACAGCTGGAACAAATTGCTGGATAAGGTCTTGGAGGATTCTCTTTTTTGCTACGCTTACTGCAAAAAGATGGAAAGGTTTCTCGATGATGGTTTCTCCCCCCCTTCGTTTCAAGGTATGATAACCGCCGCTCATCAGGAAATCGAATATGACGCAGTCCGCGATATGTATAAAAAAGGCTGGGAAGAACCTTTCCTATTCCTCGAAGGCGCGGATTCGCTTTGCAGTTTCGTGGAGATACGGGTTCCGTTCTTGCAGGGGGAAATTCCGGGATTCATAATTAATCCCAACCTGGGCTATTGCTTCCAATTCAATGAAATTCAAGCGGATAACCAGACCACAATTCCCGATGAAGCGGGGGATTTCGACCCCTGGCTGGAAATCTATAACCTTGCGCCGGTCGAACTCGATTTGCAAGGATTCATCCTGCATTACGGCGGAGAATCCTGGACCCTCCCGCCTGAAGCGGTGGTGGACGACAACGGCTTCCTGATTATATGGCTCGATGGTGAACCTGATGAAGGCCCTTTGCATTCAAGTATAATTCTATCGCCCGACGGAGGTGAACTGCTTTTGGAAGAGCCGCCCAGCGGAATCGTGATTTCCGTTGTCTACCCTTCATTGGAAGCCGACCAAGTCTACGCCCGGCTGGAAGACGGTATTGGAGATTGGGTTGATTATATACCCCCCACCCCGGGCTCTACCAACACCCCTCTGGAAAATCCCTCAGCGTTGGTGATTAATGAATTCCTGGCGATAAACAACACCATCAATACCGACCCCGCAGGCGAATATGATGATTGGATGGAAATCTTCAATCCGACTACGGATACCATTCAAATCAGAGGCTTATATTTGACCGATGAATTAGCCCGCCCCACTAAATGGGCTTTCCCGGACACCGCTATTCTGCCCGAAAGCTTCATCCTAATCTGGTGCGACGACGATCCTGAACAGGGACCGCTTCACGCTACTTTCAAACTTTCCGGCGGCGGTGAACAGGCAGGATTATTCGACCGGGACGGTGTTACTTCCATTGACACTATTACTTTTTCCGCCCAGCAGGAAGATATTTCATTCGGCAGGTATCCCGACGGGGAGAATGCCTGGTATTTTATGACTCCCACACCTGAAAACACCAACAGCCCGCCGCTGGCGGTTCCGTATTCCGGTTCAGGCAAATCGATTCCCAAAGAATTCGGTTTGGAGCCGAATTTTCCTAATCCCTTCAATTCCACTACTATAATCCGCATCGCCATCCCCAGACAATCGTTCGTTCGATTGTCCGTATACGATATACTAGGCAGGAAAACCATAACGCTGAAAAATGGATTGCTCCAACCCGGATATCATTCATTCATATTCAGCGGGAAAAATCTCGCCTCCGGCATATACTTCTGCCGCCTGGAAGCGGGCGATTTCACAGCGGTGGAAAAGATACTGCTTATCAAATGAGTTGTATAGTCATTTCCAAAGGGCATGTTTCCCAAATAAATACAGCGTGCTGTCGACTCTCCGCAGTCGACAGCATTGTAGGGTGGGTTCTTAACCCACCTTACCCTGAAAATAGGGTTTAGTGGGCTGTCATTCCCGCTCCCCCCTTGTCATTCCCGCATGCTTTTAGCGGGAATCCAGATATATTAATGTTATTTATAGATTTCCGTCTTTCTCTGGAATAACGATATGATGCTATATCCACTAAATTTAGTACTTTTTACTTTGAAAATAGTCGACAGTTGATAGTAATCGGTAAACGGTAAACAGTGAACAATAAACAATTAAATTGTAATTTCCCCGAAGTGGAAAAATATGAATAGCCGTAGCTGAAACCTACGGAGAAAGAATCCGAACAGTACCGACACTGAAGGGGTCGTACTA
>JABMRZ010000412.1 GCA_013202315.1 Candidatus Tariuqbacter arcticus
ATTCTTAATTTTAAATTTCAAATATTTTTAGCTAGGATTTAGGATTTAGGATTTAGGATTTAGGGGTCAGCAGGCTGTCATTTTCGCAAGTTTTCAGCGGGAATTCATCTTTTAAAATATAAAGAGAACGATTCCGGACAAGCCGGAATGACAGTTCTTGGGGAGTTATTCACAAATTGAGAAGCAATATCAACGAATAACCGAGATTATCAAATTTACTAACTTTGCATAAAATATGGGCTTGCAAATTCAGAATGTAAAAGGGCTGATTGTATGTTTTCTGATTCGACCCCTTCAGGGACGATAGTGTGTGTTATATTTATTCCGCAGGTTTCACCTACGGCTATTCGTTTTCATCCCCTTGGGGGATGTTTCAATCCTGATTAGACGGCAGAATCTGCTAACTTTTTAATTTCCCTGAAAGGGTTGAATATACCAATAATGATCCGGGACACTACCGTTTGAGGACCCACCTATTCATCTGGTAGAGCTATTCATCTTCCGCTTCAGAAAAAAGGTCTCTTTCCACACTTTCGTTTGCCGTCGTCTCGATTTCTTCCTTATCTTCGCCGCCGTTTTTCACCACTCTGGCGACATCGGTAATCCAATCGTCTTCGCCGATTCTGATCAAACGGACGCCTTGAGTGAGCCTGCCGATGGTGCGGATGGGTTTCACTTTCAGTCTGATGACTATGCCTTTGCCGGTAATAATCATCAGGTCGTCATCGTCGACGACTTCCATAATGGCAATCATTTTACCGACTTTATCGGTAGTTCTTAGAGTGATGATACCGATTCCGCCGCGGTTGGTCACTCGATAATCGGCGATTTCGGAGCGTTTGCCGTATCCTTTTTCGGAAACGACCAGCAGTGTTCCTTCTCGTTTGACGACCACCATACCGACCATTTTATCACCTTGAGCGAGGTTGACGCCCCTGACACCTCTCGCTACTCTTCCCATAGGACGGACTTTAGTTTCCGGGAAGCGGACCGCTTTTCCATAGCGGGTGCCCAGGACGATATCTTGTGTGCCGTCGGTAGTTTTAGCATCGATGAGTTCATCATTTTCATCCAGTGATAGGGCGAAGATTCCATCCCGGCGGGGGTGGGAATAAGCCATCAAATCGGTTTTTTTCACAACACCGTTTTTGGTGGCGAAGATGATGTATTCATCAGGAACGAATTTTTCCACATTGACGAAGGCGGCGATTTCTTCGTCTTTCTGCAGTTGAATCAGGTTCACCACCGCTTTGCCTTTGGAGGCGCGCCCCATCTGGGGGATTTCGTGGACTTTAAGCCAATAGCACCGCCCCTTGTTGGTGAAAAAGAGGATATAATTATGAGTGGAGGCGATGAACAGATGCTGAATGAAGTCTTCTTCCTTGGAATCGGCGCCCCTTGAACCGCGTCCGCCGCGCCCCTGCCGCCTGAAACCGGAGACCGGGAACCGCTTGATATATCCCGAATGGGACATAGTGATGACCATTTCTTCTTCGGCGATCATATCTTCCAGGGTCAGTTCATTATAGTCCTGGATGATTTGAGTGCGCCTTTTATCGGCGTATTTTTCCATTACTTCGATGAGTTCATCGCGGACAATTACCATCCGCTTATCCCGGTCGGCTAATACATTTTTCAATTCGACGATTAACTCCCGGAGGGCGCGGAGTTCATCGTGCAGTTTCTGTCTTTCCAGGTTAGTTAGGCGGGCGAGCCGCATATCGAGAATCGCTTTCGCCTGGATTTCCGAGAGTGCGAAGCGTTCCATCAGCCGTTCTTGGGCTGTCTTAACGGTTTGAGAGCCCCGGATAATAGCCACCACTTCGTCGATATTGTCCACCGCGGTGACCAGACCTTCGACGATGTGCTGTCTTTCCTCGGCTTTTTTCAGTTCGAAGCGTGTGCGCCTTTCCACCACATTATGGCGGTGTTTGATGAAGTGCCAGAGGACTTGCTTGAGGTTCAACACCCTGGGGATACCATCGACCAGCGCCAGCATTATGACGCCGAAGGTATTCTGCATAGGGGTTAGTTTGAACAGCAAGTTGAGGACTACTTCCGGCTGGGCGTCCTTTTTCAGTTCGATGACCAGCCGCATACCATCGCGGTCGGATTCATCGCGGACATCGCTGATGCCGACGATTTTCTTATCTCCGACCAGGTCGGCGATTTTTTCTATCAGGCGGGTTTTATTGACCATATATGGCAGTTCGCTGACTATGATTCGTTCCCGACCGCTTTTAATGATTTCGGTATAGGCGCGGGCTCTGATGATGACGCGTCCTCTGCCGGTGGTGTAGGCGTTGTAGACCCCTTCGGTGCCGAAGATTAACCCGCCGGTGGGGAAATCGGGGGCTTTGATGTAGTCGGTCAGGCAGGGGGGAGTTTCTTCCTCGATTTCGATCATTGTTTCAACCCCGTCTTCGTCCACTTCGATTTCCATTCGTTTGGGGATATGGATGGGAATGTCGGGATTGTCTATCAGGGCGATGACGGCTTGGGTAACTTCCCGTAAATTGTGAGGGGGGATGTTGGTCGCCATACCGACTGCGATACCGGAGGAGCCGTTGACCAGCAGGTTGGGCACCTTGGCGGGGAGGACTTCAGGCAGTTCCAGGGTTTCGTCGTAATTGGGGACAAAATCGACGGTGTCTTTATCGATGTCTTCCAGCATTTCCATAGCGATGGGCTTGAGGCGCGCTTCGGTATACCTCATCGCCGCCGCATTATCGCCGTCCACCGAGCCGAAATTTCCCTGCCCGTCGACCAGGGGGTATCTGAGGGAGAAATCCTGCACCATCCGCACCAGGGTATCGTAGATGGCGGCGTCTCCGTGGGGGTGGTATTTACCCATCACATCGCCGACGATGCGTGCTGATTTTTTATGGGGTTTTCCGGGGGGCAGCCCCAGTTCGTCCATTCCGAAGAGGATTCTGCGGTGGACGGGTTTGAAGCCGTCGCGGACATCGGGGAGGGCGCGGGCTACGATGACCGACATTGAGTAGTCGAGGTAGGAGTCTTTGAGTTCTTCCTCGATGCTGAGGGGAATTATTGTTTCGTGATGTTCTATTGCCATGGTATTTCTTGAATAATAAGGTTAGTTGAAAAGATCGGGGTTTGATTGGAACTGTAGAATCCTTTTATTTGCTAAATTCACATATTCTTCCTTATTGTCGTATCCTACATAGTATCTTCCTGTTTTCAAAGCAGCTATGCATGTTGAGCCGCTGCCACAGAAAGGATCTAAAATTAGGTCTTCTTTAAATGTATATAGTTGAATTAACCTTCGGGGTAATTCAATTGGGAAAGGCGCCGGGTGCCCAACTTTCCTTGCTGAGACTGCGGGAAAAGTCCATACACTTTTTGTATATTCTAAAAATTCCTCTTTAGAAATGGTGTTGATTTTGTTTTTCTTTTTTCTTTTGTATGAATCTTTTGAAAAAATCAGGATATATTCATGTATATCCCTTAAGACAGGATTTGAGGCTGATTGCCAAGTCCCCCACGCTGTTGAAGGACTTGCACTTGAAGCTTTATTCCAAATAATTTCTCCCCGCATATAAAAGCCTATATCCAACATATCCTCAATAATATAACTATGTAGAGGTATATACGGTTTTCTTCCTAAATTTGCTATATTAACACAGATTCTGCCGCCTGTCGCTAAAACTCTATGAGTTTCAGTAAAAACCCTCTTCAGCAATTCTCTATAGTCGTCCAAAGTTAAATTATCGTCATACTCTTTAGTAACATTATATGGCGGTGAAGTCACCATTAAATGGATACTATTATCCGGTAGTTCAGACATATTTTCGCTGGAGCTGCAGAATATTTTATTCAATATGTTTTCTGGAACTTGATTTTCACGAAATACATCCGGCTCTTTAATTCTCAGATTCTCATAAAGTTTACTATTATAAAATTGTGAAGAATCATGAGCAATACGTCCAGGAGCTCCAAATGAACTCGTTTTTGTACCATTTCGTTTTTTCATGGTTTATTCCTCCATCCATAAATCTAACCATCTTTTATATGGACTGTAACTTCTTACTGATTTTTTCCATATTATTTCAATGCACTTGGTTTCGCTGGAAAATATCAGTCTGTTTAATGCTTCCTTGCTGATTTCAACTCCTCTTGGATTTGTGCCTAGTTTAGGCAATTTGAAATACTTTTCTACTCCTAATTGTAATAATACTTCTTTTTGTATATTCAATGGGATGAAGAATAAACCTCCCGGATGCAATCCATTCTTGATTTTTGTTTCTGGTAAATCCCATTTAATTTGTATAAATAAAATGTCGCAAGTAGGAACAAAATCTTTAGCAAATTTTCTTGCCATTTGAGCATCAACAGTCCAACTTAATTTAAATCCACCATCTCCTGTCAGTGTTTTTATTGATATAGGATTGTTGAAAAGCATGACATCAATTTCAGATTCAGTTGTCGGTATTTCAGTCTTTATATTATCCTCACCATATTTATACATTAACAAAGCAATGATAATTTTTTCCCTTGTATTACCAACCTCCATTCCAGTACGTTTTCCACGCTTATGTTCTATTTCAGCCATGCTAAAGAGAATTGGAAGTCGATTTTTGATCTTCATTATTAATTCTTCATCTTCAAATAGATATAAGATTTTGTTTTTAATCATAATAACACCTCATATTTTGTTAGGGTTGACAAATCTTTTGGTATAAAATACATGCTTGGATATCTTCCGGTTCCAGCCAGGGATAGCCGGCGAGTATGGCTTCAGCGTTGTCGCCAGCGGCTAACATACCCAGAATGTGTTCGACAGCCAGCCTCCGTCCGCGGATGATGGGCTTGCCGCCGAAGATTTTCGGGTTAAATGTTATCCGTTTTAAAAGAATGGTTTCGTTCATAATGGAGTCTTATAGTTCAATTATTACGGTGTGAATATAATTTTCCTTTGGGACTATGGCTCTGGATTCCCGCTTTCGCGGGAATGACATAATCGGAAGCGATTTTTGAAAATCGCTATATATTTCCCTCTTTAGCGGCTCCTCACCAGGCGGAGGCCGATGACTACACTTTGATAATCGGGGTCTTTCAGGCGGTAGGCGGAGCGGCAGTGGCGGGGTTTGCTTCGGTAAGAGCCGCCGCGCACTATATGTTCCCACCCCTCACCTTCGATCCAAGCGCTTCCATCCGCTGGTGCACCGACATAGCTGTGGTGGTATTTGCCTTCGCACCATTCATAGACATTGCCGTGCATATCGTATAAGCCGAAGGCGTTGGGTTCTTTTTCGCCAACGGGATGGGTTTGCCCGGCGGAATTGCCCTTGTACCAAGCCATCTTTTTCATATCGGAATTTTTATCGCCGTTGGCGAAGCGGGTCAGCGCTCCCGCCCGGCAGGCGTATTCCCATTCGGCTTCGGTGGGGAGGCGGTAATCCTTGCCCGGATCCCAGGCGTTCAGTTTACGGAGGAACATTTGCGCATTTTCCCAGGAAACTCGTTCGAGGGGCAGTTCGGATTCTTGCAGCATAGAAGGATTGCTGAGCATCACTTCCCACCATTGGCGCTGGGTCAATTCGGTGGTGGTCATATAGAACTGTTTCACCATCACCAAGTGCTGGGGGCTTTCGTCATCTTCGCGTCCTTCTTCACCCAGCTTGGAGCCCATTAGGAACCTGCCGGGGGGAATGCGGATGAATTCCATTCCGGACAAGGGTCCGATAATCTTATTCGGATCCAGTTCAGGGTTGGCGGATACTCTGACGGTTCGGTTTTCCACCACTGCGCATTTTTCGGACCAAATGGTTCGTTTTTCGGCGAGTTGAACCTTGTTTTCCCACAATATACCCCTGCCAAAAGATTCAAGCTGGAGGGTGTGGTCTCCCACCGGGATGCGAGTGAGTATCAGAATTTGGTCTTCCTTGACGATGTCTTGGAAGCGGCCGTCTATGAACAGCCTGCCAGGGACTGAACAATTCAATTCAATTCTGCCGAAATGGATTTTACTGATTTCCGACTCCAGGTCTTTAGCGAGTTTTTTCAGGTTATCCGGGTCGATGACGACTTTGAGAGTAACCCTCACCTTGCCTTGATTTTCGTAGAATGTTCTGCTGGGATTGTTCTGGATTTCAAGTTGGGCGGTTCTTCTCAACCTGTCAATCAATTCATCTTGGATTAGTTTTTTCGTTTCAACTTCCGTGTGGTGTTCGAGGTATTGGCCGACAATTTCATTCAGCGCTTGATGCAGCGCCTCCTGTTTGGTGATTTCCATGGCTTGGGGGGCGGATTCGTTTTTTTCAGCCTGCCGGTATAGGGTTACGGTTTTAGTAAAGGTGTCAGCTGATGAGATTAACGGTAAGCATAACAGGAAAAAACATACAATACAGTTGAATAAACCTCTGTTCATTTGTCTTTCTCCTCAAATCGGTATCTTAAGTATATGTTTATGACCTAACCTGGGTGGGTCGGGATAATTAATAGGATTTAGGATTTAGGATTTAGGGTTTAGGATTTAGGATTTAGGATTTAGGATCTGGGTTCTGTTGAGTAGTTATTGGTTATTCAAAGCGAAAGTAAATCAGTAGTTATTACTACTTTGTTAAGTCACAAAAATCGAATAAATCACAACGCTTTTAAAATATAGTAAGGGCGTTCAATTGAACGCCCCTACAAAGCATAATTCAATTGAAACGCACGAATTATATTCTCGCCAGAGTCTATATAACAAAGTTAATTTGTCGGCTTTTAATAAGCCGACCTACATTATTATGAATAATTCAGAATAAATGACTATTTGCCGACTTTAGGATAATCCACACCGAACCGCCAGGGATAATACCAGCGTGCGGCGAAATAAACCGCAATCATCGCCAATATCATCGGCGGATAGACAGCTCCCGCTAAGAATATCACAAACGGACCGGCAATATGGAGGGTTTTCAGGTAATCCACGCGAGTGTCCCGCACCAAGGCTTTGACGAAAAAGGCGAAGGAAACCAGCCCCATCGCCAGGCAGTAATAATCCTTGAATATTATCGAAAGGTTGATCGAGCCGAGCAGGAAGAAGATACCCAAGGCTGAAGCTTTTCGCGCACCCCATTTGACCGAAGTGGTGATTTTGCCGGTTTTAGCATCGTCTTCGATGTCCGGTATGGTGGAATTGACAGCTCCGGCAGCCATCAATAATACATAGGGGGCAGACGCCCGGATCATCGCCCAATCGATATCGCCTCCGGCGGCGGTCCATCCCAATACGAAGGGAGCGAATCCGTATCCGATGGCATTGGTGATGAAATCGAACACCGGCCTGCCTGAAAACTGAAACGGCGGAACGCAATACACAATCCCTAAAAACAGGGTGAAAAAGAATATAAGCGCTGCCGGGAAGAAGAAAAACGACCCTATTAGAGCGATGGTGGTTATTATGACCATCTCCACCACCGCTGTTTTTTTAGGGAATTTATTGGATGCTATCAGCCAGATTCCCGGATGGAGCTTGTCCGTTTCATAATCGGTTATCTGATTCAGAATTAATATCGCTCCGAACAACAGAGAATACAGCAGCAGTATCAGGGGGAATTCCCAATTTAGGGGAACAATCTTCCAAAACCCCAGTTCGACCGTCGTTCCGCTTGATAATGCCTTTTGAAAATAACCGAAGACCGCATAAGCCCATACCGGAACCAATATCAGCGGTCTCAGCAGGAAGATATAGTCTGGGAGTTTTGGCTTGTTCATCGCTTTGATGTTATCCGATAAATAACCGAACATTCGGGATTAGCGCGGATTATAATCGCTATTTTATAAAGTGTGATGGTTTATGATAGAAATATTCAATCGAGGAAGAGGGAATCTATAATAAGCATATCTTTATAATGTATAAATAATTTACGATTATTTCAAATTATGGCGGTTTATAGTATTAAAATTGGGTTTGGATTCCCGCGAAAAGCATGCGGGAATGACA
>JABMRZ010000413.1 GCA_013202315.1 Candidatus Tariuqbacter arcticus
CCCTAAATCCTAAATCCTAGATCCTAAATCCTATTTTCAGGGTGAAGTAATATAATTCACAAAATCAAATATTGACACAGGAGATTCTAAATGGCTCTAATCGATTCAAAAACCGGTAAGATAAGAAAAACATACAGTCTTGAAGAACTGAAAGAGGCGGCGAATTATATGCGCGGCTTGAACCTGGTCAGCCTGCGGGCGGCGGGTTCGGGACACGCCGGCGGCACTATGTCGATGATGGATTTCACCGCCGCGCTTTACCTGCATGCCGCCAATCTGGACCCGGAAAATCCCGATTGGGATGACCGCGACCGTATAATCTGGTCGGTCGGTCACAAGGCGCCCAATCTCTACCTCGGATTGGGGATGGCGGGGTATTTCGATGTGGAAGATGTGGTCCGCCTGCGGAAATTGTACTCGCCTTATCAAGGGCATCCGCATTGGCTGAAGCTGAAAGGGGTGGAAGCTTCCACCGGTTCGCTGGGGCAGGGGATGTCCATTGCGATAGGTATCGCACTGGCGGCGAAATTGGATGAAAAGGATTTCCAAGTGTATTCCCTGCACGGTGACGGCGAACTGCAGGAGGGGCAAATCTGGGAAGCGGCGATGGAAGCGGGGCATTTCAAGCTGAATAACCTCACCGCCATCGTCGATATGAACCGCTTACAGATTGACGGCTGGGTCAAAGATGTGATGAACATCGAACCGCTGAGGGAGAAATTCCAGGCTTTCGGCTGGAACACCATCGAAATCGACGGGCATGATATGCTGCAAATAATGGAAGCGCTGGACATCGCCCGGCAATACAGAGGCAAACCCACGGTTATTATAGCCAACACGGTGAAGGGGAAAGGGGTTTCCTTTATGGAAAATATCGCCGGATGGCACGGTAGAGCGCCCAAACAACAGGAATTGGAAGATGCTTTGAAAGAATTGAACTTGGAAGATAAGTTCGATGTCCCCCGGCTCTTGAAAATAGCTGACGATTATCAAGTCGAAGCGATGGAAATATTAGAAGCGAAGCAGCCCAAATTCTCCCGCGATTATTGGTGGAATCATCAGGACATTATGAAGGCTGAAATGGACCCCACCCGTTGGGGATTGGGAAGGATGCTGAAGGATAAGGGCGATGATGAACGGATAATCTGCATTGGAATGGATATTTCCGGCTCCATCACCATCAACCATTTCCTGGATGAACACCCGGAACGCAAACCTCGTTTCATCAGCGTGGGTATCGCCGAACAGTCGGGGACCAATGTCGCCGCCGGTTTAGCGAAGGAGGGGAAACTGCCGGTGTTTGGGACATACGGTGTGTTTTCATCGGGCAGGAACCTCGACCAATTGCGGACCACGGTCAGCTATGGCGAATTAAATGTGTTCGTGATTGGGGCGCACGGCGGAGTTTCAGTAGGAGCGGACGGGGCTACACATCAGGCATTGGAAGAGTTGTTCCAGTTGACCGGGCTGCCCAATATGACGGTGGCGGTGCCCTGCGATGTCAATGAGACTTACCGGATGGCAGAATATCTGCTGTTTGAACATAAGGGACCGAAGTTCATCCGCTATGCCCGCGAAGCGACACCGGTAGTGACAGATGATAACACTCCTTTTGAATTCGGTAAAGCGACGGTCATTCGCTTCCGGGGGGAAGCGGACAATTTCAAGGACGCCTTTGAATGGAAGCTCGCTTCGGAGTATGAGAATGAGAATGAAGATATTTCCCTGATCGCCTGCGGGCCGATGGTGCCGGAAGCGATGCGCGCCGCTTGGATTTTGAAGAATGATTTTAATATTGAAACGAGGATACTGAATGTGCACACGGTCAAGCCGTTGGACATAGAAGCGATAGTGAAAGCGGCTGAAGAGTCAAGTGTCATCGTTACCGCGGAAGAACATCAGGTGGGCGGATTCGGTAATTGGATAGCATCGGCGATTATGAAGAGCGGATTGAATAATCAAGTGCTGTTCGATATGATAGGCGTCTTAGACCGGTTCGGCGAATCGGGCGCGCCCTGGGAACTGATCAAAGAGTTTGAAGTCTCCGGCGAGCATATAGCGGCGGCGGCGAAGGGGTTGTGGGATAAAAAATAAATTCACTGGATATGATGGAAATTATGGAAATATCGTCGATTTATCATTTCCATCATATC
>JABMRZ010000414.1 GCA_013202315.1 Candidatus Tariuqbacter arcticus
AACTATATCTGTATATTTTACAATGGATTCCCACTTTCGCGGGAATGACAGTTTCCGCGTATTGTGGGACAGTCTGTTTCGCGGGAATGACAACACAAGAGGCGATTTTTCAAATCGCTATACGCGTAGGTACAATTGGAAAATAGGCAAATATTTCCCATTGTCTTCATTTATCATTTCCAAAACGGCTGATTTTATTTTGTATTTCAATCACTTCACTCATATTATTGGTGAATATATCCACCAATTGCGGATCGAACTGTTTACCGCTGCCTTCCTTCAGAATCTTCAGAGCTTCCTCGTTTGTAAAAGCCTTTTTATAGGGACGCTCGCTGGCGAGGGCGTCGAATACATCTGCGATAGTGCATATACGGCCCCATAGCGGTATTTCTTCGCCGGCGAGACCGTGGGGGTATCCGCCGCCATCCCATCTTTCGTGGTGAGACACGGCGATGATTTCGCCCATATGCAAGAGTTCGGAGGATGAATTTTCCAGGATTTGAGCGCCGAACAGGGTATGCTGCTTCATTTCCAACCATTCATCGCCGGACAGTTTCCCCGGTTTCAGCAGAATTTCTTCCGGCGTTCCAATCTTTCCAATATCGTGCATAGGGCTGGCATAGAGGATGGATTCCACTTCGCCGGGGGTTAGGTTGATTTTACGCGCGAGCATAGCGCTGAACCGGCTCATCCGCTGAATATGAGCGGCGGTGTTCATATCTTTAAACTCAGCCGCAATCACCAAACGATGAATGGTCTCCAGGTTCGCTTCTCTGAGTCTGCGCTGGGTATCGACCATTTTATCCAGCGCCCGTCGAAGGGCTTCGGTGCGTTTGGCGACGGTTCCTTCCAATTCATTTTTATAGCTTTTCAAGGCGTCATGAGCTTCCTTCATTCTCAGCAGTGAAGTGGTGCGGGTGTAGATTTCGGTGCAGTCGAAGGGTTTGGTGATGAAATCGTTAGCGCCCGCTTCCACTGCGCGAATCCGGTCTTGGGGTGTATTAAGCCCGGTGGCCATAATGACGGGAATATCTTTGAACTGTGAATTATCTCGAATCCAGCGGGTCACTTCGAATCCGTCCATACCCGGCATCCGCACATCGAGGAACACGAGGTCGATGTCGAGTTCAAGTTTCGCAATGGCTTCGAAGCCATCCTGGGCGGTTTCCACTTGGTGACCTAAGGATTCCAAGTAATCCCGCAGGAATGCGCGGATAGTTTGGTCGTCGTCCACCACCAGGATTCGTTTAGGTTTATCGTTTTTAATCATAATTTGTGTGTATTAGTAGAGATATTGATTTAAAGAGGAATTGAAGTGTTTCCGGATTTCAAGCTCGTTAATTCGTAATTATTTTGTGTAGGGGAGTTTTATTAAACGCCCTTACGAATCAAGCGCCATTACGTTTGATCGGTTTTCAGCCATTTTAACAGTTCTTTGAATGCTTCCTGGAATTTATCGTGGTTTTTCCAATCGGTGAAGTCGGCAAAGCGCCGCTGTCGAAGTTTCACCACCCAGGCGACATTCGTTTCCAGATATGATTTGTCAATATTAAGCGGAATTATCGCCTTTTTTCCTTCAAGTTCCTTTTCCTTATCAAAAGCGGCTTCCACCTCGTCTTTCACCCACTCACTCTTTATGGAATGTTCAGAGACTATTAGCAATAACTTATCGTGCAGCCTGAAAATGCTATCATAAATTGTCGGCCGGATTTCTTCACCCACCGGCATATCCTTAGTATATTTCCAACATCGTATTCCTTTGCCTTGCAGACTGTCATGTATTAATTCGGCAAATCCTTCGTCTGTGTGGCAATAGCTGATGAAAAAGGAATAATATTGGAGTGGCTGCATTAACAGTGAAGGTAAGTATTCTATCCAGTTATCGGGGAAGCCGACGCCGCGCAGGAATTTATCAGGCAATGGCCAGGATTTTTGCAGGGTAAGGTAGTCTACACTGCTGGGACCGAGATGATTACAAGTATCGAGGTTTTTAGCTTTTTTAAGATTGACATTATAAAAAATCGTATCTAATAATTTAGCGTATTGAAAATCAGCATCTCCAAGACAAATATTTCCAAAAATAGCAAAGTAAAGGTATGCATAGCTGAGGTCTGCGTCGGTGAGGTCTGCGTCGGTGAGGTCTGCGCCGCTGAGGACTGCTCTGAAGAGGTTTGCGCCGCTGAGGGATGCATCGCTGAGGTCTGCGTCGCTGAGGTCTGCATCGATAAGGAATGCATCGCTGAGGTCTGCGCCGCGGAGGTCTGCGCTACTGAGGTCGGGTCGAATATCCGGATGCTCTTTCCGCCATTTATTCCAATCCTCAAATCCTCGCTTTAAAATCTTCAAATGTTCAGGGTTTGCCATTTTGCCTCTCGGATTGTTTGAATGTGATTATTAGCCCCCAGCCCCTAATCCCTAATTCCTGTTTCACCGTTTCCCTTTTTTAAATCGCCTCGAAACCGAATCCGGCGGTTTGTAGAACGCGCCCGGCGGGGCGGAAGCGGGGTCAACTGCCTTTAGCTTGAGCGATTGTCCGGTCTGGGAAGATTCTTCAGACGCTTTCGCGGTTATTTCTTCGGCGCGCTGTCTATCGCGTTCCTTTTTCTGCTTCAGCGAGAAGCGGCAACCGCAGTAATCCTGGCGGTATAGCCCCAGTTTATTAGACAGTTCGACCGAGCGTTTGAAGCCGTCTTTCTTCTTGAAATCGGTGGGGAGGTATTCGATATCGAATTCCCACGCAAGTTCCTCGCCTACTCGGTTGATGTGTTCGGCGTCTTTATGGGGGCTGACGGTTAAAGTGGTGGCGAAGGCGGCGAAGCCGCCCTTTTTGGACGCTTCAGCGGTGCGGCGGAGGCGGTATTCGATGCATTTCAGGCAACGCTTGCCATTTTCCGGTTCTTTTTCCAAGCCTTTGGCGACAGCGAGGAATTTTTCCGGAAAATATTCGTCTTCGATTAGTTCAATGCTTTGAAGGTTCGCCAGGTATTTCGCATCGTCCAAGCGCTTGAAATATTCGCCCCGGGGTTCGATGCAGGAGTTGCTGAAGAAGCCGGTTACATCGTATTCATCGATGGTCCTTTCCACCGCGACAGTCTGGTCGGGGGCGCAGCAGATATGGAGGAGCAATTTCTTCATTATGGAATATGTGTATAAGGGTAAAGGGTTTAGGGTTTAGGGTTTAGGGGTTTGGGTTTGGGGGTTAGTATAAGAAAATGCTCTGACTTGAATAACCGGAACGCAGATTGAATAACGAATAATGAACAAGGAATATCGAATAGTCGGCTATGTCAATAAAAATACGAATTTCAGAATTGTGAAATTAAGATAGACTATTTATCCTTTATCCTACAAATTACTCTAACATTCATACTTCGGTATTACTTTGAAATTCAATTGCCGAAGCACTCTTTGCGCATCACTTGAGACAAAACCGCTTACCTTATTATCGGTGGTGATGCGAAGTATTTTCTTGACCGGATAGCACTTATTTTCATAGTATAAGGCTTTCGTGTAATTGCCTTTTTTCAACCAATTATCATAAGCGCCGGTTTCAGGATATTTTTCTTCAAATTTCGCTATGGCTTCCAGAATATCTCCTCGGGATATTGGAAATCCATGGAATCGGGCTTCTTTTGACATTTTAATCTCCTTGATTGAGGTTGAAATCGATTTATTAGTCCAATATTTAATTTTAGACGCTGGATTCCCGCTAAAAGCATTCGGGAATGA
>JABMRZ010000415.1 GCA_013202315.1 Candidatus Tariuqbacter arcticus
AAGAAATACCCCTAAATCCCCCTTTTTCAAAGGGGGACCTCGGTGCATCCACAAATTCCCCCCTTTCATAAAGTGGGGTAAGGGGGGATTTTTCAATGTGCATATTCAAAACAATATACAAAATACATTCGCTGGTCAGTATTATAATCTTACTTATCCATACAAAATAGCGAAGAGCCAATATATTATTCTCCTTTGAGAGACTTTGAGTTCTTTGCGGTTTTGTGGTGAACAACCGAGTTTGAGATTTTTTTCGCTTTTTACTTGACAATGATTAGAATTATTATTACATTTACTAAACTTTTGTCATCAATTCTATATATTTAAGTATAGACAGAAAGCAATTTATGGTCATTTACTAATAGTTGCAGAATGGTAAATTTGATATAATATTGTAATTAATATGAACTTGATTAGCAAATCTATTAATCGATAATTCCCTGTATTATTGAGGAAATCTCTTTTTTCAGATTTGCTCTATTTTGTGTAGTGAATGTGAAAAATATCTCAATGTCTATACTTATAATGAGAAATCAAAAGCATCCATTTAGAATTCTGCTATTTGTCAACAAATAAATAAAATAGTTTTAAACTAAAGGACATCTCAATGGCGAAATTAGTCAAACCTCACGGCAGCGATGAATTAATACCATTACTACTGGAAGGGGATGAACTGGAAGCTGAGAAGAAACGGGCTGAATCCCTGCCCAAAGTAATGATGACCAGCCGGGAAACTTCCGACCTCATCATGATGGGTATCGGAGCTTTTACCCCGCTCGAAGGCTTCATGGGCTATGACGATTGGAAGGGCGTTTGCGCTGACTATAAGATGGCGAGCGGGCTCTTCTGGCCCATACCCATTACTTTATCTGTTTCAGCAGAGACCGCCGATTCGCTGAGCGCCGGCAGTGAAGCAGCGTTGTACGATGACGATTCGGGCGAATTAATGGGGACGATGGAGGTTGCCGAGAAGTATCAAATCGACAAGGAGTATGAATGCAAACAGGTGTTCCGCACCAATGACACCGAACATCCCGGGGTGCAAAAAGTAATGTCGCAATTGGATTATAACATCGCCGGTCCGGTTAAGGTCTTGAGCGAGAGTTCTTATCCCAAAGAGTTTGAGATTTACCAGCGTCCATCGGAATCTCGGAAGATTTTCGAGGACAAGGGGTGGGATACAATTGCCGCATTGCAGCTTCGGAATCCGATGCACCGTTCTCACGAATATTTGGCGAAAATCGCCTTGGAAGTGAGCGACGGGCTTTACATCCACCAGTTGATCGGCAAATTGAAGGCGGGTGATATTCCTGCTGATGTGCGGGTCAAGTGTATTCAGGCTTTGGTGGACAATTACTTCATCAAGGAAAGTGTGGTACAGGGGGGCTACCCGATGGAGATGCGCTATGCCGGTCCCCGCGAAGCGCTGCTGCATGCGGTCTTCCGTCAAAATTTCGGCTGTTCACATTTGATAGTGGGACGCGATCACGCCGGGGTGGGGGATTACTATGGTCCCTTCGACGCTCAGAAGATATTCTTTGAGATTCCCGCCGATGCGCTGGAATTGCAGCCGCTGCCCATCGATTGGACTTTCTGGTGCTTTAAATGCAACGGTATGGTTTCGATGAAGACCTGCCCTCATACCACTAAAGGCGACCGGCTTTTCCTTTCGGGGACTATGCTGAGGAAACTGCTTTCCGAGGGAAAATTGAATGAAATTCCGCCGGAATTCAGTCGTCCTGAGGTTTTGGAAATACTGAAGGAATACTACGCAGGTTTAACCGAGAAAGTCGAAGTGAAGGTCCACGGATTCGCCACTGGCGAAGCTAAAGGCAAGAAGTAGCGATAGCTGCCCTATGATTTAGCCTGAATTATTCATAAGAAATTTGGGTCGGCTTATTCATAACGAGCGACATAAATAATTATCATTTTGAAATGTCGGGATTGAGACAATCCCGACTCCACAGAACTTGAACCGGCGGTGGAGTCAGGGTTGTCTCAACCCTGACAATAATATCAGATACAAAAATTAATGTCGTTTATTATAAATAAATGACCGATTTGAATATATAACCGCGGAGCTGTATATGCGGATTTTAGTTATGATGGGGGGCAGTTCGCCGGAAAGGATGATTTCATTTGCATCGGGAGAAGCGGTCGCTCAAGGGCTGGATAAGATGGGGCATCAGGTATTGAAAACAGACCCGTCCGATCCGGAAAAAGTATACACTATGCTGGAGAAGCCGTTCGATGAGCCTGTCGGTGAAACTCCTAAGGGTGAAAACGCTCCCCTGACTCCGTTAAAGATAACCACTATACTGAATAATATCAGTAAATACGCTGTTGATCTGGTATTTCCGATGCTTCACGGCGGGTGGGGCGAAGACGGCAGACTTCAGGCGCTGTTGGAAATCGCTCAAATACCGTTTGTGGGGTCGGGTTCAGTAAGCTCGGCACTGGCTATGAACAAGCATTTAGCCAAGCGAATAGTGTCCAGCGAAGGGATATTGTCGCCGGAATATTTTTATCTGCCTCGAGAATCGCTAAGCCAGTTGGGGAGGTTATGTGAAGAATTCGGTTATCCGCTGGTTATCAAGCCGAATTCCAGTGGTTCAGCGGTAGGGGTTTCAGTGGTGAAATCAGCCAAGAATTTGCCCCGCGCAATCGAAACAGCTGAAGCGCAGAACGATGATATCCTGGTCGAGCGGTATATCGCCGGGCGGGAATTAACGGTGGGTATATTGGACGGGCAGGGATTAGCGGTAGTGGAAGTTATCCCTAAAGATGGGTTCTATGATTATAAACACAAATATACCGACGGTCAAACGGAATATGTATATCCCGCTGAAACGGGAGCCGGGTTGACCAGGGAGTGCATTGAGACAGCCGTGGTCGCTTTCAGGCTGTTGGGGTGCGAAGTTTTCGGGCGGGTGGATTTCAGACTGGGTGAAGACAGCAGATTATATTTCCTGGAAGTGAACACACTGCCCGGAATGACCAGCCACAGCTTGGTGCCCAAGGCAGCGGAGGTTGTGGGTATCGATTTCCCGGAACTGGTCAACCGAATTGCGATTATCAGTATTAACCTTGGAAGATATTAGTTATTTGATATTTGATATTTGATATTTGATATGTGGGTTTTTGTGATTGCAGGGAAATTGG
>JABMRZ010000416.1 GCA_013202315.1 Candidatus Tariuqbacter arcticus
CTCCTGTCATTCCCGTCCCTTCCTGTCATTCCCGCGAAACAGTCTGTCTGAAAATATCCCAAACTTGTAATTCCCGCGAAAGCAGTAATCCAGATGTTTATATTTATCAACAAGATATAATATGCGTTAATTCGCATATAATTCGTTTTTTCCTATTCACGGACACACTGGAAAGCGGGAATCCGGAGATTGGGTCCCGCAACTATGGGATAATAATCTAAACTAATAGCGATTTTCATCACTTATAATCGGGACGGCGCCACCAAGCATTAAAATAGGGTATGGATTCCCGCTAAAAGCATGCGGGAATGACAGCCCACTAAATCCTAAATCCTGTTTTCAAGAGAAATTTATCGTTATGCTGTTTTCACAATATATTCAGAAGATAAAAAAGGGCGGCATCGATTCGGTTTATTTGCTCACTGGTGAGGAATTGTTCCTGCATCATCACGCACAACATCTGATGAAAACCGCCCTGATCGCTTCCGATGCTGAAGCTTTCGATTTAGAAGTGTTCGACGGAAGCGAATTTCAATATGATGCGTTCATCAATGGAATAAGGGCGTTACCCTTAATGTCCAAGCGGCGGTTGGTGATATTCAAACGGTTTGATAAACTTGACAGCAGACAAATTCCGTCGGTTATCAAGGAGTTGGAAGGTGATTTGTCCAAAGTGGTAATCCTCTTCTTATATGAAGAAAAGATCGATTTCCGTAAAAAAACGGTTTTGGAGAAGATGCGCGATAGATACACCTGGGTGAATTTAGCCCCGCAGAAAGGCGCTGAATTTGAACGGGTGCTGAAATGGATGCTGGATGGCAAAAAAATTGATGCCAATTTGACAGCTTTCTTGGCAGAATGCGGAGCAGATTTGTGGCAGATTAGCGGCTGGCTTGAACAAGCGTCCGACTTCATAGGAGAAAATCAGCCGCTAACGCTGGAAGCAATGGAAAAATTCATCGATTTAGGCGGGTTTGCCAATATATGGCGCCTGACCGACGCTGTGGGAAATAGAGATATAAAACAGGCGCAATATTTGCTCTATAATTTAATGCGCAACCGGGAGAAGCCTAATTTCATTATGTGGGGTCTAAAAGATCTTTTTATACACTTGGATCCAATATGTAAAATCCGTCAACAGGGTGGAAGACTCGATTCATTTGCAAAAACCACTCATTTGCATGCATTCAGGTTCAGAAAATTCAATGAAATGAGCGCAAATTTTACTCCCTCCGAAACGGAAAGTGCGTTAGCGAAACTTGAGAAAACGGACTTTAAACTTAAAACTTCAGCAGCAGAACCCGAATCTTTATTAGTGGAATTAATGGATGATATCATTGGTAGAAAATAAAACGGCGACAGAAAAGAGAATCACCGATGAGGAACTTATCAAGCGCTTCCAAGATGGAGATGTGGACGCTTATTCGGAATTGGTGATGAGATATAAAGACCCGCTTTTTAACTACGTCGCCCGTATGATGAAAGACAGGGTTTTCGCTGAAGACATAGTCCAGGAAACCTTCGTCCGAGTCTACCATAACCGGGATCGTTACCAGCAGATTGCCAAATTCTCCACCTGGATTTATACCATCGCAATAAACCTGACTAAAACGGAACTCCGCCGTCAGAGCCTCCGCCGTTTCTTCTCCCTCTCCGGAATGACGGAAGATGGTAAATCATTTGAACTGCCGGATCACAAAGTTAATCTGGAAAAAACCGCCGAAGACTCCATTATAAGACTTCAAATTCTAGAAGCCATCGATAAATTATCCAAAACTTTCAGAGAAGTCATCATTTTGAGGGATATTCAGGAACTTTCCTACGATGAAATAAGTAAAATAGTTGGAGTGCCATTAGGGACGGTGAAATCCAGAGTGAATCGCGGCAGAACACGGCTTAAAAAATTGCTTCAGGGGATACAGGCCGTCGAAGAATGAACAAGCCACCTCCCTCAAAGAAATCGTACTAAAAGGAGAACTCAGCTTACTAGAATTGTTATCGCTTTTTTTCTGTTTCACATCCGCTAACCCACCTCCATCTACGCTTTCTCCAAGCGCTCCATCCCCATTACATTCAACATCACAGTGTTATCATTCGAGATTGACATATATAAGGAGCTGCCAATGATATCTTGTGAAGAATTTGAAAACCGCTACCCGCTTGATCAACCTTCAGAAGTTTTACTTCATAAGAAAACCTGCCCGTATTGTTCACAGTATGCCGAAGCAATAGCCTTCATTCGGAATTCGGTCGCCGCTCTCCCTGCAATATGCGCGCCGATGGGATTTGAACATCGTCTCCAAAGGCGGATAGAATCGCTCGAATCGGGCAACCCTGGGGAATGGCGGATACTGCCTAAAGCAGTAGCGTTCGCATCCGGACTCGCTGTGGTCATAATTGCCGGCGCTATATATCATGGAGTTAACAATCCCTCAAATCCTACGATGACCGCCTATTCGGAAGTGGAAGAATTTGCTGTCAACGATGCCGAAAATGATTCCACCGCCGCTGACAGCGTGAAAATTCCGCTTAGTCCCTGGGCGGACACTTGGAATATTGAAGCGGTTAGCGCTCAACCTTAATAGGCTAATTTCTCTTGAAAATAGGCTGTAGGCTATTGGCTATAGGCTTTAGTCCGCCGTTCGGCGGATTCCCGCCCCTTCCTGTCATTCCC
>JABMRZ010000417.1 GCA_013202315.1 Candidatus Tariuqbacter arcticus
ACCCTAAATTATTATATTGACAAGACACTAGTTTATATATAAATTGTAACACTTTGAACGCTTACTGCGCCGACATCAACAAAAAATTGTCGATCCCTTGTACAGCGGATCAGCGAAAATCAGCGGTTTAAAAAATAAAAAATGAATATATACAAAACAGCGAGGAACCCATAATGTCATCTTCCTCCTAACCCGGACGAGCCGGAACCAAATCTAAATCCGAAACAAATTCAACACTCAACATTCAACACTCTACACTCAACATTCAACATTCAACATTCAACACTCAACATTCAAATTCACCTTACGATGAATGTATGCCTCCCCCGAAATTCATCATCCACAAACCATCTAAACTTATAAATCCCCGGCGATTCCGCCCCCGCCTTCTTCGCATCCCAAACGAAATAATCGGTTTTACCATCGGAAATCGTCTCAAATTCACCCCAAACATCGCCGTCCATATCGCTGATTTCAATTCTAACCCTCCGCCCTTCATCCAGTTTGAAATTGAATACCGCCGTATGTTCTTTCCGCATCTCCACATTAATATCGACCCCGCCGGTCAGATTAATCATCGTGCCTTCCTTCTCCTCTCCTGCAGGAAGGACAAACTTCATCAGATTGTAAATATCCGCATTATCCATAAAACCGTTGACAAAATTACTCCCTTCCCCAGCCGAGAAAACGACTAAATCTCCCGAAGTGTGATGTCCCTTCGCCATTTTCTTCTTCCGCTTGTTGACGAAATCTTCAGGACTCGAAGCCCACCCAATCACCACCGGCTTCTCCACCCGCAAATCATCGGGAAAACCATCCCCGTCATCATCATAATAAGGTCCCGGAAAACCGAAATCGGTCATTACATCCTTCTCCAATTCAACCGCAATCCCTTCCGCCCCTCCGCACCCATGATCCGCCGCCACTATGACCAGCGTATTCGGGTTTTCCTTTAGAAAATCCAAAACTACACCCACTGTCTTATCCAAAGCTATGCACTCAAATAACAGCCTGTCGGCGTCATTGGCGTGAGCCGCATGGTCTATCCTGCCCCCCTCCACCATCAAGAAAAAACCATCCGCATCCTGTGACAGCGCTTCCAAAGCCTTCTCCGTCATCTCCCATAATCCCGGTTCGCCCAATTCGTCCCATCGGCGCTCGATTTCATAATCCATATTCTCATACTCGAACAGCCCTAAAGCTCTCCTCTCAACCCTCGGATTCCATTCCGCGAAATCAGCCCTGCTTTCCACATACTTATATCCCAGCGAAATCATCTCACTAACAAGGTCCCGGCTGTCCTTCCGCAGCCCCGGCTTGCCGGATTCAGGGTCGGAATAAGTATCCGGCTTCATATATTTCCTCCCGCCCCCCATTACGATATCCGGTTTAAACGAGCCATCTACCAGCTGCCGAGTTATATCCTCATAATCTTTTCGATTGTGTGTGTGAGCATAGCATCCGGCGGGGGTGGCGTTATATATTTCAGTATTGGTGACAATTCCCGTCGCCATTCCGCATTTGAAAGCGTATTCCATCAAGGTTTCCATATTTTCTCCTGACCATTTATTATATTCCGCCGTCGAATCCTGGTTCAACACCCCTCGTTTGGTCTTTGATCCAGTCATCATCGCAGTTATAGCTGATGCGCTCTCCGATATCCAACTGTCCGCCGCATAAGCGGTGAACAAAGCGCTGTGCGGCATCCTGTCCAAATTAGTCTCGCCGCCATATCCCACAGAAACCGCCCGCACCGACGCCCATACCGCCGGCGACATTCCATCCGGCACGATGAAAATCACATTGACCCGCTTCCGCCCTGCAGTAGACCACAGCGCGATCACACACAAAAGCAAGACGGACGAAATTACAATTAATTTCCATCCTCTTCTTAAAATCATTTATCTTCCTTTCATTGTAATTGATATTATTGCAAATTATATACCACGCTGTCCAAGCATAACCCACATTAGACGGTTAATTTTGAGATTCGTGTTTTTTCTGACAGAAAATCGTTTTATATAATATATCGTAATAACTTACAACTACTATATGTTTTGAATTTTGGATTTTTAATTTCGAATTTGTTTCGAATTTCGATATTCGTATTTCGAATTTAATTCCGGCTCGTCCGGGTTAGGTTATACTATTTTCTGCGTCTCTATGTCGCAGCTATAAATTAAAAAACCCCCGCAGCTTGCAGGGGTTTTTTATAGAATGGCGCTCGATTATTTGAGCAGCATCATCTTCTTTGTTTCGGTGAAATTTCCAACCGTCAGGTTGTAGAAGTAAACACCTGAAGCGAGATTGTGAGCGTTGAAGACCGCTTCGTGAGAACCGGCGCTGACCCAGCCGTTAACTAAAGTAGCCACATCCCGACCGGTGATGTCGAAAACTGTCAGTTTGACAATATTCGATTCGGGCAGGTAATAGCCGATAGTGGCGCTGGGATTGAAGGGATTGGGATACGCCGCGCCTAGTGAATAATCGACCGGGGTAACAGCAGCAGTTTCAAGGTTTTCGCCGGGGAATGCTTCGCCCCAATTCGCCCAATCGTGAACGATAGCGCCGTCGCCGTCAGCCAGTTTCTCGAATGTGAACTCGTCGGAATCCCAAATAACAGTGGGATATGTGCCTACATTAGCTTCATAGGTGTAAACGCCTGATGGGGCGCGTTCAGGAACAGCCTGCGTCCGGTCACGTTCCAGTATTGCGCCCGGATCCAAAGTGAGGGTGTACGGGCCAAGCACATCCATAGTCCCACCAGCCGGCAGGGTAATTATCGTCCAGACCTGGAATGTCGCAGCGACAGCATCGTTATTGGTCATTTCAATATTGAAATTGAAGCTGCCGCCGGCGGCAGGAATCTGAATGGGAGGATTCTCCGGAGTTAATACTACAGTCACATCGTAGACCGGAGGAGGACCTATGTCATACATTTCCCATGCCGCACCGGCGTCCGGAGTGCCCTGACCAAATGATAACAAGGAAGAATATCCCGGAACCACATGTTCAGCATAATCCAATCCGCCCGCTATTGGGCTGGTTGATCCAGGCGGATTCACATTTTGGCTGAAGCCGGTGTACAACAAAGTAACCGGGTCCATCTGGTGGGCATTACAGCCGCTGGCAGGATAGGTCTGGTCGTGAATCCACAGCCAGGGTCCGAGAGGATCATCGGCATCCCAAGCCATACCATAGACCGCGCCTAACGGTGCTGGCGCAAAGGAACGAATCACATTGCCATTCCTATCCTGCTCGTAGCAGGTGCTGGCAAAGTTACCGGCGTAGAAGTGGTCGGTGGCAGGGTCGTAAGCATTGCCGCGCTGGAATGATTGTCCACCGGGAATGGGAATGGTGGTGATGATTGCATGGGTGGTGATATCCCAGCAAATCAAGCCGGATTCCCAACCGCCGTACATATAAGTGCCGTCGAAGCACATATCACGGCAGCCCCAGGATGAAGTTGCCCCGGACGCGAATTGATCCACTAAAGTGCCAGTCGCGGGTGTGAAAAGGTAGCACTGTGGATCTATGAGGTAACCTCTACCGGTAACCCAGACATAGGTGCCGTCAAAGGCGATACCCAGCAAACCATTGTCACCGGTTTGCGCTTCCATCGTATCCCAGCTATACTGCAGGTCCCACTGAGGATCAGAGGGAGTGGCTGGACCAGGAATGACTCCAGGCGCTAAATCGTAAGTGGACAGCGCCTGATTGTCGATAGCAAACGCCGAAAAAGCGAATGCAACGGTCAAAACTACTACGAAAAATCTCTTGTACATTTCAACTCCTTGTTGTTAATGATTTTCTGTTAGTTACAAAGACAACTGGACTCATAATTGAATCAATCAAAACTTATTGGAATTTTTTTCTTTCACCTCCTTTGGATGTTTGTTGTGCGTTTTATTATTTATTATTGCCCCTTCAAATGACTTTAAAGTCAGTTTCCAAAGCGAGGTTAAAGCATCGGAATGCTTTCATACATATTAATAATCAATATAAAACGAAATTCTCATTAAGTCAATAGCTGATGGGTATTTTAATAAAAAATAATCCGGAGACATAGAAAATAAAATCTTTGTGTCTTCTTTGCGTCTTTGTGGTAAAATCATTTCGTCAGAATCATCTTTTTTGTCTCTTGGAAATCGCCTGCAATAAGGCGATAGAAATAGACCCCTGAAGCCAGTTGGGAAGCGTTGAAGCTAACTTGATGAATACCAGCCTCCACCCATCCGTCAACCAGCGTAGAAACTTCCCGCCCGGTAACATCATAAACCACCAGCTTCAAATAGCTGGCAGCTGGCAGCTGATAGCTGATAGCTGTCGTGGGGTTGAAAGGATTGGGCGCATTCTGAGCGAGATAGTATTCCCTCGGAGTGTCAGACAAGCCAAGCGTGATTTCATCGTCCCAGCCGTTCAACAGCCAATCACTGTAAATCGAATTGGAACCGTCCCAGGGCGCTTTTGTGAAGGGGAAACTGTCCGAATCGAAGATAACATCGGGATAATTTCCCACCTTCCCATAATATATGTAATCGCCGGGGGGCGCATTTCCGGGCACGCTCTGAGTCATATCGCGAATCAGCGATCCCGATGGTCCCAGAGTCATCCCTTCCCGGAGAAGAAGCGGACCGAAGAGGGTAGTGTCAGGGAGCAGGACATCGAGCCAAGCGTCGAAAACAACTATTCCCGTTCCCATGTTTTCGATATTCAGGTTATAATCGAAACTTCCGCCCATTCCGGGAATTACTATGGGGGTAACAGCCGGGGTTAAAGTGATAACGACTTCCGGCGCAGTCAGTGGGGTGGTGAACAATATCGCCATTCCATCATCGATCGGGGTCGCGTGAAGGTCATAAGCGCCGTCGAAGAAGTATTGGATGCCGTCGGTTTCATCCGGGCTTTCGATGCCGATGGTTCCTTCTTCTTGCGAAGCAATGGACATATCTTTGTATTGCGCCTTGATTCTGCCGTCGCCGGTGAAAGTGGGATAGTATGCGGAGTCGTAAAGTATGGTCTGAAAGGTCTCAAAATTGCCGGTGGGCGAATGCTGCTCCACATGGTTGAATTCAACGATATACCTATGCTCGACTTCGTCATACCAGTACCATACCCCGCCTGAATTTGTCCTCTGAGGCGACAGGTTTTCCCAATACGATGCTATCATTCCCGCCGGCCCATCCGGATCGGGAATGCCGCTGTTGGAATAATCCTCCTCCGTAATCACACCCATACCCAGCCAGCCGTTGGTGGCGATGGTGACAGTGTCGTATTCAATTCCGTAATACCGGAAGGTGAACGGCAGCGCGTAGTGCAATACTTGGCTATTATTCACAAAAGGAACCAGCGTCCCCAAACCGCCCGAATCGGGGCATATTTCCACCCAGTCGTACACCGGAAATTCAGGCGCATCGTGAATATCGTAAGCCAGATAGCCATAATTGTCGGGGCCGCTGGGCATATAGGTGATGTCGCCTACGATGGTGGAAAACCCGGTGATGTTGGCGTATCCCAATGAACCGGTGATATCCAAGTCGAAATCGACCGTGTATTCCTGGGGGCAATCGGGCGCCACTTCGACCGAGAATGACGCTTCCACTTCATCACCAACTGATATAGTCCCATAGACCGCATTGGCGGAGGTTACGGTAATATAAGGTTCGGCGAGCGAGAGCACGGCTTCGATATCATCGACACCGGTGGAGCCATCGTTAATCAAAGTCACCAGCAAATCAGCCGTTTCGCCGGGGTCGAGGTTGCCGTTACCGTTGCCTCCGGCGGCGTCATCGATAATCAAGCTGGAAAAGAACACTTCCGGCGCGTGGGCGAGGATATAAAAATTGCTCTCCCATTCTTCGATTCCATCCCCGGCGGTAACCGTGAAGACGATTAAATGTCCATCTTCCACGCTGGAGGAAAGTTCGAGGTCGAACGCATAATTGACGGTCACCGTTTCTCCCGCGGGGATATCGCCGAAATACGCGCTGTCTTGACTGATGGTGATGAGCGTATCTTCGCTGGCGATGACCGCGGAAACGGTGTTGGCGATTTCCACGCCCACATTATTCAGGGTCATCCCCAATTGGGCGGCTTCACTGTAATCGAGCTGTCCGTTATTGTTGCCGATGATGTCGTCGTCGATGGTGTGTGAATCGTAGACCACATAAGGTCCTGAAGTGGGTATGATATCGATTTCATCGATATAGGGAATGGCGTTCGGCGCGGTGACCGTTAAAATGAAATTGCCGGGAATATTGGCAGAATTCCCGAAATCGAGGGTTACCTGACCCAATGAATTGGTATAGCCGGCGGCGTATATTTCATCGTTCATCCCGCAGACAAGCGCCCCTTCCAGCGGGTTGCCGCCGCTGAGAACCGCGACATCATAAGTCGAAAGACCAATAAACAGCATAGGCAGGCTGTTGACCACGAGTTCATAAGGGGTGTCCGAACGAAGCAGCACCGAAGGGTCGCCGAAAATAGTCCAGGCTTTGAATTCGCTTATCCCGCCGGCTCCGTGCAAATCTATCATCAGCATAGAACCGTTGAAACACATCCCTCCGAAGGTCAGCATAGAATCGGATACTATGAGGTCAATACCCTCATCCTGCATATCATAGGGCGGGAACCAGGATTGGCTTATCTTCGATAGGTAGACCGCTATAGCTCCCGTCGGCTCGCCGGTAATATTGTTAGTGGCGCGCAGCAGGTCTTCCGCCAGGCAGGTGTGGTTCACAAAATTCCCCGGCTGGCAGGCTATGGCGACAAAATGGAACAGCATATTATCGTTGACCAACTGATTGGCGTTGGTACTGGTAAAATTTACCGGGCCAACCATATTAATCCAGCCGTGACCGGCGTAGTTGAAGATGCTCACCCCGGCGTCCATAAAATCCACAATCATTTGAGTGGTGCCGCCGAAGGTGGTGTAGACCGAATCGACCTGGGTGTAATTCCAGTGGACTAATTTTTCGGCGATGCGGGTGATGTGCTGAAAATCGTAATCTTCATGGTTGGTGGGACCGCTTTCGTCGGCGTCCCCCAGCCCCATATGATACCAATCGCCGTTGGGGTCGGGATATTTTTCGTAGGTGATGGTGCGCTCAACCTGGGTTTCAACCTGACTGCGGGTCTCCGCTGAGAATCTGCCTATGAAAATATCCGGGTAATCATCGCCTCCGGCGAGCAGGGAATAGACCGGGTCGGAACCGCTGGTGAAGGTGGGAATTTGCGGATTATCGCCCACCAACAGGACATAGCACAAGTCGTTTTGATAATAATAGCTGCGGATGTAGTCTTTTATGGCGGTGGTGTTGGAACCGGCTTCGGAAACTGGGACGATGGTGGTGGGGAGGCCTTTTTGATTTTTCCATTCCACGAAAGGATCCATCTCGTCCATAAAATCGTCATAGCAAATGACGAGCATTTCACCCGATTCAAACAAAGTGGGGTAATCCAAACCGGGATAGTTGATGAAGCGGCGGTGATATGTTTTGTGGAACAGCGGATCGAGTTTGGTCAGCGGTTCATCCCGGATGATGGTATTTTTCCCGCCGGGCGCGGTTTTCTTCACTTCAACCGTTATATCGGTGTAAATCCGTAATGTTCGAGTTACCGGATTATACCGGAAGGCGTTCAATTCGACAACTACGCCTCGGTAATCATGCAGGATGTACGGTTCCCTGATGTTGACCAATTCGGCGGGGAAGAACGCATCCTCTCGATAGACATCGGCGAATGTATAGGGAACGGTTGCCGGATCGATGGTGCGCGAGAAATTCCCTTTGGAAGGGGCGATGTCAATATCGGCGACTTCAATATATTCCGCCGATATGACCCTGAACCCCATCACACCGTCATCAGGAATGATGATTGAACGATTTATCCTTGGAAGGCGTGGAAAACCCTTCTCTTCTATTATGCTCTCCTTGCGGAGCTTTTGCATCAGGGTGTAGGATTCGCCGTTGATGATGATTTTCTGCACTGCATAGCCGTTGACGGCGTAATTTAACACAGTGCGTTCGATATTAGTTTCAATCATTCGCACAGTGTAAGGGTCGTCCGCGGTGTTCAGTTCGACCCAATCTGCGATTGAGGCCTGAAAGGCGAAAGTTAGAACGATAATGAATAATAATAATCGTTTGCGCATGATTCTATCTCCGAATTTAATCAAGTTGTAATTTTAGAGTATTTTGGCTGTTTCATATGGATACATCACCCTTTGTCGTTACTGGAACACCCTGTCATTCCCGTCCCCTACTGTCATTCCCGCGGCGGGGGGGGGGGGGGGGGGGGGGGGGGGGGGGGGGGGGGGGGGGGGGGGGGGGGGGGGGGGGGGGGGGGGGGGGGGGGGGG
>JABMRZ010000418.1 GCA_013202315.1 Candidatus Tariuqbacter arcticus
CCTCAATGGCCCGGCCCACGCCCATATGGACTATGACCTTACCGAGCCGCGGCACTGCGAGGGCGTTCTTCAGTCCGAACTCCTCCATCATCGCAGGCACTATCTCATCCCGATATCTAGTCTGCAACCTGTCCATTGGACTCTTTCAAATTAAGCTAAGAACCGATGTCTCCAACCGGAACGGCCACACACGATGGTGGGCGATACTGTACTTGAACCAGTGACCTCTTGCGTGTCGAGCAAGCGCTCTAACCATAACTGAGCTAATCGCCCGCTTTTATCAGTGAACGGCAAACGGAAATATCTTCTAAAAAAACATTCTATATATAGAAGTGCCGAGGGCCGGAATCGAACCGGCACGGATAAATATATCCGAGGGATTTTAAGTCCCTTGCGTCTACCTGTTCCGCCACCCCGGCTTGTAAGACTTCATAAAATAATAAATCAAAATTTAAACATTATTTGAGTGAAAGTCAAGTATTGCCTTTCAAATATTCTGTGATTTCTGCCGATGCTGTGATTAAAAATAGCCGTCTCACCTGTTTTGCATTTGACAAATTTAAGAAATGAGGTTATATTATTGTGTTAAACGCAAAAACAGTGACTGCTATTCTACTTCAAGAAATTCTCCTCACAACTAAAAAATATGAGGCCGCTTTGAAAAAAACAACGCTTCTTTCTTTAATAATCTGCCTGTTAGCGATCGCGCTATTCGCCCTCCCCCCGAATTATGGCGGGGATGACATCGACATACTGCCGGAGAACATAGCGGTTCTACTGTCATCATTATCGCCCGGTGAAACAGCCCCGGTATGGATATTCTTCACTGACCGGGGACTGAATCAAGCTGAAATCGCCGCCGCCCTGGAACAAGCGCACAACGACCTACCCGAAAGAACCCTCCACCGCCGCGCCAAAGGCGGGACTCCCGAATTAGACGAAAAGGACCTGCCGGTCAATCAATCTTATATAGGATCGGTCGAATCCAACGGCGCCCGCATCAGGACTATCACCCGCTACTTCAACGGCCTCAGCGCCGATTTGAACCTGGAACAGGCGATGCAAACAGCCTCCCTGCCCTTCGTGAGATCGATGCAGCCGGTGCTGACCGGCAGGCGTTCCCAACCCTGGCTGAAAGGGCAATTTGATAATCCGTCCGTCGATTACAACTACGGCGAATCTTACACCCAGCTCCAGCAAATTAATGTCCCCGCTATGCACGATTTAGGGCTGACCGGCGAAGGAGTGCTGGTCTGCCTGCTCGACACCGGCTGCAACTTGGAACATATCGCCTTCTGGTGGATGGATATATTGGCCACCTGGGATTTCATCAACGGCGATTCGATAATTATCAACCAGCCGGGCGACCACCCCAACCAGCACGACCACGGAACCTTCACCCTTTCAGCCTGCGGAGGACAGCTTGAAGCGGAACTATACGGCCCCGCCTTTGAATCCACCTTCATCGTGGGCAAGACTGAAATCGTGGACGAAGAAATCCCCATCGAAGAAGATTACTATGTTGCCGGACTGGAATGGGCGGATTCCCTCGGCGCCGATGTGGTTTCAACTTCCCTGGGATATCTAGACTGGTACACCTTCGAAGACCTGGACGGCAACACCTGCGTAACCACCATCGGAGTGGACATCGCCGTTTCGCACGGTATAGTCTGCTGCACCGCCGCCGGCAACGAAGCCAATACCGCCTGGGGGCATATCATCGCCCCCGCCGATGCGGACAGCGTGGTCGCCGTGGGAGCGGTCAATTCCGAAGGTGAAATCGCCGGCTTCAGTTCACCCGGGCCAACCTATGACGGGCGCATCAAACCTGAAGTATGCGCTATGGGGGTAAATGTCAGGTGCGCCGACCCCGACAATATAATGGGCTTCACCAATGTCGGCGGCACTTCCTTGTCGACCCCCTTGGTCGGAGGGGTCGCCGCCCTGCTGGTGCAGGCGCATCCCAACTGGCCGCCGATGATGGTGCGCGAAGCTATGATGATGACCGCCTCCCAAAGTTCAACCCCCGACACCATCTACGGCTGGGGGATAGTGGACGCCTTAGCCGCCGCCCAATACAGCTATCCCCCGGAAATCGAATCACAGTCCCCGGAAGCGGACACGGTAATCGTCTTCGCCGATTCCATCAATATTTTCACCATAACCGCTTCCGACCCCGACTTGGACCCGCTGACCTACATCTTCACGGTCGATGATTCCGTCTGGCTGGAAAGCGGCAGCGGGATGTTTGAATTCGTCTTGTCCGAACCCGATACGGTAACCATCGCCGCCATCGCCCGGGATTTGATTTTCTTCCAGGATGAGGTGAATTGGACGGTGATTGTCCGGGAGCAGTCGTATGTGTCCGGGAACGAATCCTATTCCCCGGACGATTTTTCCTTGACGGCTTATCCCAACCCCTTCAACCCTTCGACAGTTATCAGCTTCGAGCTGCGAGATGCGAGTCTCATTGAACTTATAGTCTATGATATACAGGGGCGGGAAGTAGCAAAACTGGCAGAAGGATTGTATTCTGCTGGGATGTATGAAGTTACATTCAGCGGTTCCGACTTGTCCAGCGGCATATACTTCGCCCGATTCCAAGCCAGAAATTTTCATCAGGTTCAGAAACTTCTGCTGGTGAAATAACCCATAAATCAATAACTACCTAACCCGGACGAGCCGGAACCAAATTCGAAAATCGAAATCCGAAATACGAAACAAATTCAAA
>JABMRZ010000419.1 GCA_013202315.1 Candidatus Tariuqbacter arcticus
GGGAATGACAGCCCCCTAAATCCTAAATCCTTCTTAAAAGGTAAATATAATATTATCAATTTGCTGACCAGACTGGATAGCTGAATCATTTCAAAGAACTAAAGTATTACTTCAGGAATTGATATATACAGAAATTCTGAGGAATTTTCGCTATGAGTATGAAATCAACGATATTTTTAGTCTTAATCTCAATTTATGCTTTGAGTTGCCCCTTGCAACCGCAGGCGATGCAAGTATTGCATTTCCAGGCGCTGGATTCCATCGTGGGACAGTATAACAAGTATGAGATTAGGTTCAATTTAAACACCATTTTCGATAACCCATTCGACCCGGCTGAAATCGACATCCAAGCGGTTTTCATCGATTCAAAGGAGAAAATTAACAGGGTTTTCGCTTTTTACACTCAAGATTTCGAGCTGAAGGAGACTGATGTGCCGGTGACCAGAGCGGGCGGCGATCAGGTAATATGGAATCTTCGCGAATACCTCCCGATTAGCGAAGGATATTGGATGGTGCGGTTCGCGCCCACTCGCATTGGGGAATATAAATATTACCTGGAAATCAACGGGAAGGGGGAGAGCATCCGGTATCCTGAAGAAGGTTTCTTGAAATTCAAGTGTATAACATCGGGAAACCACGGCTTCCTTAATCCTGACCCCCGGAACGACCACTATCTTCGTTTCGATGATGGTACTCCTTATTTCGGAGTCGGCTTGAATGCGACAAATACAATGGGTGACTGCGATCAGGGGAGAGTGCTGTGCATCGAAGTGATGACTAAATTAGCGGAATATGGCGCTAATATATGTCATATCGATTTGTGTCAGGGCGACAATCTTGAATGGACCAAACAGCAGCGGCGACGTTTCCCTTATTATCAAGCGTATGAGGGGCTGGGACGATATAATCTCCAAGCCGCATGGGCGACAGACCGCGCTATCGAGGCGGCGGAGCGTTTTGGAATGTATCTAAGGCTGACCTTATTACATTGGGTGGATTTTTTCAATGACCCACCTGACGGTTCGCCCGACTCCGAAGAATTTAAGTATTATTTCGTAAAGAATCCGTATTTTAAGTTAAATGGGGGGCCTTGCAGCCGCCCCATAGATTTTTTCAGCAATGAAACCGCCTGGAAATATCTGGAAAAGCTCTTCCGTTATACTGTCGCAAGATGGGGCTACAGCGCCAACATATTATGCTGGGAACTCTGGAATGAGGTCGATGGTGTGCCCGAATACAACCTCAGAGTGGTCGGAAGATGGCATCAAAAAGCCAAGGATCTGCTTCATCAATTGGACCCGAATCATATGGTCACCACCAGTTTTATCGGAAGCGGCAAAGGAGTGGCGCTCTTCGAAAATGTGGATTTCGATTTGGTTACTTTTCATCAATATTCGGGCTGGAATCGTGAAAGACCGTTCAACACCGTTGACAATCTGCTGGAAGAATATGAAAAGCATCGTGTTTTTGGCAAGCCGATTATTCCCGGCGAATTCGGATCTATATCAACCGACGGGTTTGGACCGAGTCTTGGCATGAAAGAAGATGTGAATGGTCTTCACTTGCACAATCAATTATGGTCTTCGCTCTTCATAGGAATGGCGGCGACAGCGATGCACTGGCATTGGCAAATTTACATCGATAAGTATAATCTTTACCACCATTGCGAGGGAATCGTCAATTTCCTGCGGGGAGAAGACTTGAGTGTGATGAAATATTACGGCAGAGAAAAAGTCAAGGTCGAATGCGGCAGGAAGGAGATTAAAATCCCTAAAGTCGAGCTTCCCACTCCGGAGGAGAAAGCGGCGGGGGTTCGTGCGCGGCATTATTTCGCCGATGTGGAAGTTCCGGAAGCGAGGGCGCTGGCGCTGGTATCTCCAAAAAGGGCGCTGGTGTGGGTGCAGGATCAAGGCAATGTGGCTACAAGCAATAATCCCACCATTCCATTGAGCGGGGTGAAAATCACCGTCAAGGGGCTGGATAACGGTCCTGTGGTCATAGAACATTGGGACACGAATATTGGGACGATTATTTCCCTGGAAGAATCGACGGTCTCAAGTGGTAAATTAGTTGTAACCCTGCCGCCGTTTTCTGGGGATTTGGCTATAAAAATATATGGAAATTAGGGATGCAGGAAAGGTATTACCCGCTGTCCTGCAGGGCAATATAAGCCCGAAAACTGCGTATTTACAATTTTCGTTTGCAAATCACCGGAAAAATCAGTTGAGGAAGATGAAATCGGTCGATAGAATATCCGCCGATAGCGAAGCGCGTGAGAAGTTATATTTAGCGCTGATAATAATAATTGCGGCGGCGGCGCGCATTTTTCATCTCGGTCATTTCGGAATGTGGTTCGATGAAGCTTTTTCCTGGCATTTAACGAATCTGCCGATATCCAGAATTATTGAAATAGAAAAGCTGGACAATACCCCCCCATTCTATCATATACTCTTGTACTTTTGGCTGAAGACGGGAGCGTCTTCCGACGCCGCGGTTCGCCTGCCATCCGCTATTTTCGGGATTGTGTCGGTGTTCATAACTTATAAACTGGGCAGGCTTCTATTCAACCCCGGAACCGCCCTCTTCGCCGCTTTAATCGGCGCATTATCGTTTTGTCAGGTTCAGTATTCGCAAGAGAATCGGATGTATTCTCTGCAAATCTTACTAGGGCTGATTTCCACTTACTATTTCATTCGAGGTTTGAGGGGAGGAAAAATATGGCATTGGATAGTATGGCTTGTTGCGGGCATAATGCTGTTTTATAACCATCTATTTGCGGTTTTCCTTTTCGCCGGGCAGTGGGTGTATTTCATCGTCGATTGGAAGCGGAGCCGATTATGGTGGAAGCGATGGCTGGTTCTTAATTTGATTCTGGCGGCGGCTTGCGCGCTTTGGGCGCCGGTGATAATCAGGCAGATGAGCGCTATTCAAGATAATTACTGGGTGATGCCCGTTAGTCCGCTGGAAATCATTAAAGTAAGTCTGCGCTTATTGGGGGGGACGGATTTAGATAACAGATTTGTGTTGACTGCGATTCTAAATTCACCCTTCGTCCTTTTGAGTATGATTGGATTAGCCGTATTAATCCGCGGCAAATACTCAGAAAAACTCTTGCTTCCCATAATATTCTTTCTGCCGTTTATTATAGTATATATTATTTCCATCGGCAGGCAGTCGCTCTTCTTTTTCCGGTATTTTATCTTTCTGACACCATATCTCCATTTGATAATGGCTTTGGGTTTGAACAAGGGTTTGAAAGGCGCATTGAGATATATTGCCGGTATCGCTGTCATCATATCTTCTCTGGTATTTTTAGCGTCATATTACAGCGTTTCTCATTATTCGGAGCCTCAGCGGATGACGATTCGTGATGTTTCTTTCAGGCTTCAGGAAATCGCCGCGCCCGGAGAGGTCGTGATTCATAATATGCATGGTGACCTTAGTTTTGAACCCTATTTCGTTTCAAAACGATATAATCGTGACCGGTTTGAGGAATATGTTTGGCGCGACAAGCCGGCGCCGTTTTATTTCGGAAGAGCGCTTTATGACACCAGCCGGAACATCAGTAGTATTGAACGATTTTCTAAGCGGGACAGAATTTGGATCGTTACCCAAATATTCGAGGGCACTGAACTTAATGACGATGGTCTGCCGCTTTTACACATTGATAGACTTGACCGATGGAAGAATTCGCTGTTGAATCCCGCCAGGCTCTGGGAGGAATTGTATGGAATTGGTTATATCTTGAAAGATAAGACGCAATTTGATGATGTTGCATTGTGTGAATTCGTAAGGGAGGAAAACAATTGAACAGAAGCAGACCGTTTCAGGAAAAGATAGGCTTTTTCGCTGTTAAGCTCGCCGAGGATAAACATTTCGCTCTCAAGCTCTTTGTCATTGCTTTTGGAGTGCGGGCGCTGTTCACCTTCATTCACCCCGCAATATTCCTGGTCGCCGATATGATTGGGTATAATGAAGCGGCGATGAGCCTGCTTCAGGACGGTCAATTCCGGGTCAAGGGGATAATTTCCGCTTCGCGGCCGCCGGTCTACCCATATTTCCTGATGGTCATATACTATATCTTCGGGCACAGTTTTCTAATTGCGCGTTTGATGCAGGCGGTAGTTGGGGCTTTGATTACAACGCTGGTTTTCAGCATCGGTAAGGATATGTTCAACCGGAAGACCGGCGCATTAGCTGGAATCATCTATGCGTTTTACCCTGCTGCCTGGGCGATGGGGGATATGCTGTTGACCGAAACGCTGTTCACCTTCTTGATGCTGTTGTCGGTGAAGTTTATGATGCGAATACCGCATTTGCGGAGTCCCTGGATTATTTTTTGGGCTGGATTATTCGCCGGAGGGGCGACCTTGACCAGAACCGCTTTTATGCCCTTCATGGTGTTCGTATTGCTGGGGGTGGTGATTTTCAAATTCAACAGTCCGAAGATAATTTCACGCTATGTGCTGATGGCGGTGGTATTCTTTTTGGTGATATTTCCCTGGATGCTGAGGAATAATTACACTCATGGCGTCATCACCTTAAATCCCAAGAGCGGGGCGGATTTCTATATGTACAACCATTCCGGGCTGAGATACATCATCAAAAATTATGAAGATACTGAGGACTTCTTTGAAAAAGAAGCGTGGAATTGGACCGAAGTCGAAAAGGGTCGTTACGGTTCCGAAAAGGCGCTGGAATGGATAAAGCGGAATCCCCACCTGTTCCTGATCAAAGGGGTACGGATGATTATGAATATCTGGGGATTCGACCGGGATTATCACTGGTGGTATTTCGCCGGCTATTACGGTAAGGATTCAAAGCCGCTGGTCGGTTTAATGACGCTGCTGATGGGGCTGCCTTTCATCATAGTTGCGCCGCTGGCGTTAGCGGGATTCTTCATTTCAGAGCCGTTCAAGGGGAATCGGTTAGTTCCAACGCTGGTGATAATCTGCCTGCATGTTTTGACCTTTACAGTCTATGGATTCAGCCGGCACCGTTTTCCCTATGCGGCGCTGTTGGTGATTTGGGCGGCGTTCGCATTGATCAATTGGGAGGAGGTGAGGGAAACATTGCGCAAAGGCAGCCGCACTTGGCGGAAGAGAGCGATCGTCTTTTCCTGGGTTTTTTTAGCGTTTTCCTGGGTGGTGGAGATCATAGTGGATCTGGGGTCAATAATAGGAATGCGATTCGTTTTTCCGGGATTCTAAAGACAGCGATTATTTAATTAACCACTAATAAACACGAATAGACACGAATGTATATATAAAACACTTGGAAAGTCATAGCATTTCAGTGATTTGAAAGTCTATTATTAACAGTTGTGAATTTCTTAATGTCGGGGTTGAGACAACCCCGACTCTACCGTTGTTGTACTACTACTTATGTGGAGGCGGGATTGTCCTCAATCCCGCCAATTAGAAAGTTAAAATGCTACGGAAAATCGAAGAAGTATATATATGACAAATCGATTAGGCAGAATTGATACCGCCGCAGTTGCTTTGGTTGGAGCGGTCTACCTGTTATTGATATTGGCTTTTCCTTCGGGATTTTGGATAATCGACGAAGGGAACAAATTCATTTGGGCTCGGAATTTCATCCAAACCGGCACTTTCGTATTGGAAGACCGTGCTGAAGGGATTTCGCCGGGTCATTCTACCTTCAAACCCCCCTTTTCAATGCCCAGCCCGGACGGCGCCGGAGAAATAACCACCTTTTCACCGGTATTCATCACCCTGATTTCGCCCTTGGTGAAGTTGGGCGGTTTGAGATTGGCTCTGTTGATTCCATTAATCGTGTCAATATTGTTAATCTTGGAAACGAGAAGGCTGGCTTTCAATTTCAAGCTGCCATTCAAATGGCACAGCATCCTGATATTGGGACTGGCAAGCCCGCTTCTGTTCTATTCAATCACACTGTGGGAACATGGATTGGCGGTTTTGCTGGGGCTCTTGGCGGTGAACCTCGCTTTATCGAAAGAGCCGGGGTATGGTCCCAGGCTCTTAGCGGGAGCGTTGCTGGCGGTATCGATTTACATCCGTCCGGAGATGGGAATATTCGCTTTGGCGGCTTGGATTTTTCTCGCCAAGGACCGGATAACTATGCTATTGGGCGGAGTAGGGGGGCTGGTGGTGATGGCGCTTTTGAATTGGGCGGCGGTGCAAAGCCTGCTCCCTTTGCAAATCACCTCCAATTTCGCTTTGAGATGGGAAGACTTGAGTTTGGGGGATTATTTACTCGCCAGGCTTGATTCTTTCTACGCTTTGATTTTAGAGGGGAGTCATATCCCTTACCTGGCGGCGGGATTGATAGCCGCGGCGGCGATGTTTTTCTTATTGCCGGGTGTATTCAAGTTCATACTGCCCGTCTATCTAATCGTTTTAGTGATTGTATCCTGGTTCGACGCGGCTCCATTTTTCCACATCGGTAATCGAAGTTCACTGCTGTTCACTGCGCCTTTTTTCATAACCGGATTAGCCTTAAAGCCGAAGATCAAGCAGTGGAGTTCGTTAAAGCGAGCGGTGATTTTCACAGCAGTGTTGACCGCGCTTGCCACACCGGTGTTCAGGGGTATTCATTATGGACCGAGGCTGCTGCTGCCGGTTATACCATTTTTGGCGGTTCTGTCGACCGCATATTTATTTGAGGCGAATAAAAAGCGGAAGGTTTTCAAATTCGACGCGCTTCTTTTTCTCATAATTGTGCAAGTGATGGCGACCGCCTGGGGAATCACATTGCTTGAAGGCAGGCGAGGCGCTAATCAGGAACGAACCGAAACCCTGATGGCACAGACTAAGCACAGCATCGTCACCTTGCAATGGTGGCTGACGCAGGAAATACCGGAAATTCAGTTCACCAGGAATGTCTATCTGACGGAAACGCTGTTGGATTTCAAGGTGATGCTGATCGATTATTATAAAGAGGGGGTGCGGTTTTTCACTCTGCTCACGCGCGAGAATGAGTCGTCGAAAATATTGGACTTTTTCAACGCCGCCCCTCCGAAGCAGATAGGGGCGTTCGCAGTCAAGACCAACTACCCATCGCTGGACCTCGTGGGGATGCATTATGCGATAGGTTTCGGTGAGGAAGGGGCGGCTGAGCTTGCGGATGAATTGGGAGTCTATTTCGGGCAGATTGAAGGCGATTTAAATAAAGCGGAAAGATATCTGCGAGACGCCGCCGCCTGGGACCACGATGTGGGTAAGTATCATTACAATCTGGGGTATTGTTTGGGTATGCAGGGCAGATATTATGAAGCGTTGGAAGAGATTGAAATCGCCGGCGATTTGGAACCGGAAGACAAACGGATTTCTAAAATGGCGGTCGAACTAAAAAAGAAATTACAGGGCGCAGCCGAAGAGAACGAGTGAATGAAGTCGATTAAAGCTGCAGTATCAGTGTATCAGACTCTGATTTGATAGGAAGCGGTTATTTCTCCTGCCAAAATCCCATCCTTCTGAATTTATCCCTCCTGCTGTCTATTAATTCATCGGTCGATTTACTTTTCAATTCCTGTAAGGCTTTCAATACCGCCGCTTTTAAGACCCTGGCGGTTTCATCGTAATCAGAATGCGCGCCGCCCGGCGGTTCCGATATCAAACCGTCGATTATACCGAGCCGGCGCAGGTCTTGAGCGGTTAGTTTCAACGCTTCCGCCGCAACCTTGTTCTTAGTGGCGTCTCGGTAGAGAATGGACGCGCAGCCCTCCGGGGAAATCACCGAATAAATGGCGTTTTCCAGCATCAGGACTTTATCGGCGAGCCCTAAAGCGAGCGCCCCTCCGGAACCACCTTCGCCGATGATCACCGCAATGATGGGCGCCGGCAGCCCAGCCATCCCGAACAGGTTGTTGGCAATGGCTTCCGCTTGACCGCGTTCTTCAGCGCCCAAACCGGGATAGGCTCCTGGGGTGTCTATTAAGGTCAAAATGGGGCGTCCGAATTTAGCGGCGAGTTTCATCACTCGAAGAGCTTTGCGGTATCCTTCAGGGTTGGGCATGCCGAAGTTTCGGCGGAGGTTCTCTTTGGTGCTCCGCCCTTTCTGATGCCCGATTAGGGCGAAATGATAATCGCCGATTTTCCCCACTCCGGCGATGATGGAAGGGTCGTCGGCGAAACGCCGATCGCCATGAAGCTCCTGAAAATCGGCGGCGATGCGGGTGATATAATCGTTGGTGTAAGGGCGTCTGGGATGCCGAGCCAATTGGACCCGCTGCCAAGGTCCCAATTTGTCGAAGATATCCCGCTTCAACTGGTCGGCTTTAGCCTGCAAGCGTTCTATTTCATCGGCAGCGGACAGGTTTCCATTCCGATTCAGCGCCCGCATTTCATCGATTTTTCGTTCAAGCTCGACTATCGGCTTTTCAAAATCAAGTATATAATTATTCAAAGTTAAAAATATTTAAAGTTATAAGTTAAATCTACTGACACTATGGATCGGATTCAATAGTCTGATTTAAATAATTGAAACGGTTATTAACTCTAATAAGCAGACTGTAATTATTAGACATACAGAAATATTGTGGAACTTATACTGATAAGCAGATACCA
>JABMRZ010000420.1 GCA_013202315.1 Candidatus Tariuqbacter arcticus
CTGTCATTCCCGCTCCCCCCAAATGTCATTCCCGATGCTTTTAGCAGGAATCCATATCCAATTTTCATTATAAGTTGTGCCGGGAACCGGTATGAGGGTTTACCTATATGAAATAGCGAAGAACTAATATTAGATGCCTTGATTAACATCAGTAAATATCAGTTTTGCACATTTTCACACTTACTTTTCATCCTTTCACCACGGCGATTGGGCGCAGTTTGGTGATGATGCGCACCAAGTCGCGCTGTTGATGCATAACATAGTCGAGGTCTTTGTAAGCTTCGTCGGCTTCTTCGGGGAGTTCGCGTTTGTTGGCTGCGGAGACGGGTATTCCCTTTTCTTCCATTTGGCGGAGGACGGTTTCAACGGGTATGATGCGGCGGGCTTGCCGCCTGCCCAGCCTTCTTCCGGCGCCGTGAGCGGATGAATTGAATGATTCCGGATCGCCTAATCCTTCGATGATGTATGAATGAGTGCCCATTGAACCGGGTATGACGCCGATTGCGCCTTTATCGGCTTTGACCGCGCCTTTGCGGTGGAGGACGACGGTTTTTCCGAAGTGTTCTTCGAGGGCGGCGTAGTTATGATGGATGTCTATCATTTGGCGGGGGGATTCTCCGATGATATCGAGGATAACATGCATCATTGTTTCCCGATTGGCGCGAGAGAATTTTTGGCACCAGGTCATTGCGGTGAAGTATTCCTGACCGTCGGGGCTGTCGAGTTGAAAGAAGGATAATTCTTTAGTAGGGAGTGGCTCATTTCGAGTTTCACACGATTTAACGGCGCGGCGGTGGAAATGCTCAGCCACTTTTTTACCGATGTTACGGCTGCCGGAATGGACCATAATCCAGAGATTATCTTCGGAGTCAAGCTGGAACTCGATGAAGTGATTTCCGCCCCCCAGAGTCCCCAACTGATGTTTGATTTTATTAAATTCGGCGGCGAGTATGCCGATATGATCGGGGAAATCATCAAATACAGGATGTTTCTGAGTTTTTTTATGCCACTCGAACCCTCTGGGGATGGTTCGGTTGATGTTTTTCATCATCAGGTTCAGCCATTGGGGCGAGATATCGGATGCAAGGCGGGAAGTTTTAGCCGCTCTCATACCACAACCGATATCCAAACCGACAGCGTTGGGGATGATGGCGTTTTCAGCCGCCAGCACCCCTCCGATGGGCATACCGTATCCTTGATGGGCGTCGGGCATCAGAGCGATATGACGGTATGCGAAGGAAAGCTGGGTGAGGTTCATCGCTTGCTTGAATGCACCCTCTTCAAGTTCGTTTTCGGAAGACATCCAGATTTTCAGGGGGATGCGTTGTTCTTGCTTGTCGAAGATGGTGAACATACTACATTAATTTTAACTTAAATAAGGACAGGGGGATTATTATCAACCATTTCGGATGAAGAAACGGAGGGGGCGGCTTCGGTTTGCTGAATAAACACCGCAATCAGGAGCGGGAACGGAAACGAAGATGATAATGAAATGTCAGGACTATCGATATTAAGCTGAGCGGAATGAAGACGAGCAGGGAATTAGGGGTCACGGTCTTCATAGCGAGACAATCCACCAGGATTAAGGCGGATAGAAATCCTGATACGGAAGCCACCACCAGGAAGAAGTTTCGCATTCTTCTGTTCCATCTCACACTTCTATCTTCAAGCAAAGCACATATTTGTTAACTCAAGTATTTGCCGTATTCAAGTTTTAATCCTTCTTCGATGGTCAATAGTTCGGTTTTCAGTTCAGTTTGGACTTTCTGGATGTTGAATGATGTATTGACCGGGTAAATCTCGGCAAATTCGGGCGGTACTTTGGATTCTTCGATGATTGTCGGATCGAGACGCAGGTAGGAAATCACTCTGACCGCGAATTCCCATCGTTCGATTTTTTCCAATCCACCCAGGTGGAAGATGCCGGAGAAATCCCCTTCAGCCAATTCGCGCACCGCTCTTGCGGCGACATCGATGGAAATGGGAGAACGGATTTGACCTTGGTAAATCGAATACGGCCTCCCGCTCCAGTTGGCGATGAGGATTCTATCGGTGATGGTTTTTTTCTTGGATTCGCAGCGCCCATAAACAAGGTTCACCCGGGCGATGACATAATTTTCACAGATGGTCTTGACGGTTTCCTCGGCGTTATTCTTTGATAGTCCGTAGTAGTTCACGGGGCGGGGTTCTTCATCCTCAGCGTAATCCCCTTTTTCGCCGTCGAAGACCATATCGCTGGAGAGGTATACCAGTCTGATGGCTCGCTGAGTGCAGAAGGCGGCGAGCTGAGCGGTGGCGCGATAGTTGACATTATCAGCTTCCTGCTGGTTCTTTTGGCAGTATTGGATATCGGTCAATCCGGCGGTGTGAATCACAATTGAGGGTTGAACCGCATCGAGGCATTCTTCAATTTCAGTGGGGTTTTGCAGGTCGAGTCGCCTGATATTAGTATTGTTGGGGTTATATTTCCGATTCAGATAGGTTCCGTGTACTTCGAAACGGGAGGAACAGTTCTTTACCAGCGCTCTGCCTAACAAGCCGCTGGCTCCGGTGATTAGCAGTCTTTTCACATTAAAATCCTTTTGTAATAGTTAACATTGCATTTCCTCGAGGGTTTAATTTGACGCTGGCGCTCAGTTCATCCTGAATACGCGTATGTCGAGCGGCGTCGATAGCCGCTATTAGGTGATTGACCACGATGGCGCCGGCGAAATAGATAACACTGTTTTTATAAGCGTCAGATTTAATTCTGATGTCTTCGAAGGTATTGCGATTGGCTGGTGAATCCCATTGCCAGTAATAGCCTTGGTCAAGATAAAGCGAATTGTAGTCCCGCTCGAGCTGTTGAGCTTGATTATAGTCGTCGAGTGAATCGTAGTTGCCGATGTCGACGAAGAAGTCGTGGTCTTTTCCCCAGGTATCTATATCCGCATGTATGACAGCGTAAGTTTTATAGTCGTTTTCCAGCCAATTTCCGTAAGTGTTCACTCCATACATTCCCCCCCAGAACGCTAATTCGAGCCCGATGAATACCGCCGCTTTCTTGGGTCGTCCCTGAGAATATTGACCCCATCCGGGGATGAGAAGGGATTTCAGGAATGGTTTGGCGTCCCGGGTTTGAGGGGCTTTCGGATGCTGGTTCAGCGCAGGCGCATCTTCAAGGAGAAGCTTAGCATCGTTAGAACGCGCTTCTGAAGAGAATAAGGCGTATTTAAACGCTTGAATATCTGAAGCCTGAGCGATTGAGGCGAGCAGGATAATCCCCAGGGCGGCAATTGTAAGACTTCTTTTAAGTGTCAACATAGGATACACTTTTCATCACCAGTTAATAGTAATCGTTCCCATCGCCACGGGTCCGCCCTGGTAATTTTGGGGGACGATATTCATAGCGGTCTCCAGTTTGCGGTTTTTAAGCCTGACGGTGAAGCCGGCGTCGAGGGCGGAGAGGACATGGTTCAACATCACCGCTTGGAAAAAGTAAGCCGCTTTATCCAGGGCTTGATTGGATTTATAGCGTAAATCCATATAGTATTCTGAACTAAGAGTGTAATCGCCGTCCCAGAAGTAGAAATTGTCGTCATTGATGGTGAGGTCGAGGTCGGCGTCATCCCAGCCGGGTCCGAATTGGGTCATATATTTGCCAATCATTTCGTAATATTGCTGGTTTTGGGTGGCGGGGAGGTTATGAGTGAAGCCATTGTCATTTTCAAACTGGTTATAGATATTATAAGGGTAATATTCACCTCCCAGGTCTGGGTTCCACTCTTTCTCGACTCCTGGGGTGGTCCAGCTTTCGAGTGTTTCCAGCCAACCCCAGTATTGACCTTGGGACCAGTGATAATCAGCGTATTCAAGGAATTGGTCTTCTTTATCGTTGCCTTCGGCTTGATAGATGGCGACGCCGGTCCAAGCGCCGATTTCAATACCGAAGAAGAGGATTGCTTTCAGATATGATTCAGCGTAGAGTTCGCCAGCGCCGGGGATAATCGCTGACAGCAAGAGAGCTTTGCCGGGAGATTTCTTTTCCACCGGGCTGACCCCTGCAGGATCATCGGGTGCTTGGTTAACTTGAGTATATTTTTGGGTGAGCTGGAAAGCATCCTGGTTGTAGTCGAAGATGTTTCCACTCTGTCCAAAGGCGAAGCCAGCCATTGCCAAGACTAATATAACAGTAATCGCTTTCATTATAGACTCCGGATGTATTTTTATATTTAATATTTGATTCGGTAAATGGTGAACGGTAAAACAGTTTATATCAAATGGTCTGTAAATGTTACAAGATTAGTGATACTTCAATACGATTTAACCTGGATTATTCATAAATTTTTGTAATACTATAGTTCTTTGGCTATTATATTGTAATCCA
>JABMRZ010000421.1 GCA_013202315.1 Candidatus Tariuqbacter arcticus
CTAATAATGTTAGCCAAATATATTTGAAATATGGTATGTGATTTGAGAACCGAAAACCGAGAACCGAAAGCCAAAATCCGAAATTTAAGCCTATTCCGGACAAGCCGGAATGACGCAGTTTTCGGCATTCTCGGACAGTCTGCGGAGAGTCGACAGCACAGTGTTATTCAAAGTAAATTAAGTAATGAAGTAATGATTCTGAAAAAAAAGTCCGCTGAACAGCGGATCGACAATATTTTGTCGATGTCGGCGCAATAAGCGCCTAAAAAATTAATGAATATTCAGTAAGATTGATAGAACTGTAGATATTCAGAAGAGGGGAATGATATTTGAGTGAAAATCCTCATAAGATAATTCCGGAATTGACGCTGAATTGGGAGCTCGCCCGGGATATGCTGGTTCGTTTCATCGATACTGAGGTGAAACGGGCGGGATTTTACAAAGTTGTGGTGGGGTTGTCGGGGGGAATTGATTCTGCGTTGTCAGCATATCTCGCAGTGCAGGCTCTGGGAAGCGACAGCGTGTATGCATATAATATGCCCTATCGCACTTCCAATCCTGATAGTTCTATCCATTCTCATAAGATGGCGGGCAAGCTTGGTATTTCTTTAGCAACGGTGGATATAACCCCGATGGCTGACAGTTTTTTCACCATCAAGCCGGAAATGGATGAAATCCGGCGGGGAAATGTGATGGCGCGTTTGAGGATGATAACTTTATTCGATTCGGCGATGGAAAAGGATGCCTTAGTGTTGGGAACCGGCAATAAGACGGAAGCTTTATTAGGCTATACGACAATATATGGCGACAACGCTTGTTCGTTGAACCCAATCGGCGACCTTTATAAGACTCAAGTTTGGGAGATGTCGGCTCAATTCGATTTGCCGATGGAAATCATCGCCAAGACCCCGTCGGCGGATTTGTGGATTGGGCAGACCGATGAGGATGAACTGGGCATCAGTTATGAAACCGCCGATGAAATCTTGTTCCGATTGATAGATCAGCGCCTTTCGATTGAAGAAGCAGTGGAACAAGGATTCGATAAACGCAATATCCGCTTAATAACCCAACGAGTGAAGAAATATCAGTTTAAACGGATGATGCCGCTGGTTCCCAAGCTTTCCTCCAGGACGATTGGGGGTGATTTTCTATATGCCCGCGATTGGGGGACTTGATGTCCCTTTATCTGATAGCCACTCCGATAGGCAATTTGGAGGATATAACTTACCGCGCGGTAAAGACGCTTAAAGAGGTGGATCACATCCTTTGTGAGGATACGCGTCATTCACGCATTTTATTTGAAAAATATAAGATTGACAAGCCGGTTTCACCCTATTATGATTTCAATAAGGAGAAAGTTACCCCTGGAATAGTAAAGCGTTTGAAGGAGGGTCTGTCCTTCGGTTTGATCAGCGATGCGGGGACGCCGGGAATATCTGATCCGGCTTTTTATCTGGTCAGAGCGGCTATAGCTGAAGACATTCAAATAATTCCTATCCCGGGTCCTAGTTCTTTCGCGGCGGCGTTAATCGTTTCCGGGCTCCCCACCGACAGATTTTGCTTTGAAGGGTTCCTTCCGCAAAAAAAGGGGAGAAAAACTCGGCTTGAAAAGTTAAAAGAGGAAGAACGAACGATAATCCTTTTCGAATCACCGCATCGAATCGAAAAAACACTGAACGATTTGTTGAATATACTCGGCGACCGCCGAGTCGTCATTGGACGAGAGATGACAAAGATTTTCGAAGAGTTCGTCAGAGGAAAAATCAGCGAAGTTATAGGGCAGTTTAGTTATCGAGGTGAAATGGTTATAGTGGTCGATGGTAAATGTACCCGGTAATTTTCAGAATCGGTGGATTTGAACTGCACACTTATGGTGTGATGTTGGCGCTCGCTTTTGCGGTGGGGATATTCCTCGCGGTGAAGCGTGGTAAGCAGTACAGCTTCAGTTTCAATCAGATCTATAATATTTCGATGATTGTGGTGGTCTCGGCGATTGTCGGATCAAGAATAGCGTATGTTTTTTTACACCTGGTTGAATTTCAGGGGCGTTGGTGGGATACTATCAGTCCAATACAATCGGATGGTCAAATCGGGATTTCGGGATTGGTGATGCTGGGCGGAGTCATCGCTTCAGCGATTTCAGTAATCCTATATTTTCGTTGGAAGAAGCTATCAACCGGTAAGATAGCCGATGTTCTCGCCCCTTGTTTAGCATTGGGTTTCGCCATCGGGAAAGCAGGATGTTTCTTCAACGGATGTTGTTTCGGTAAGGAATGCCACTTACCTTGGGCGATGAAATTCCCCCCGGGGAGCGTGGCTCACTATGTGTATGGAGACACTCCCATTCATCCGACGCAGTTGTATGCTATTACTGGCTACTTATTGATATTTATAATTTTAATAACAACCGAGAAGTATAAGAAATTCCACGGCTTCCTTTTCGCGCTTTTCTTGATTCTTTACGGTATTTTTCGCTTCATTAATGAAATCTTCCGCTATTACGAAGGGAGCGAAGCGGGGATGAAGCTGCTGCGTTTCCCGGGTTTTGATATTACTTTCAGTCAGATAGTATCGCTGATTATGCTGGCGGCGGGGTTAATCACTATTTTTATAGGTAATAGGAGAGCAAATATTAATGCGGAAACATAACGGTTTTTTAGTGAGTTTTGAAGGCATCGACCAATGCGGTAAGAGCACTCAAGTCGAGCGCCTGACAAAAAGATTGGAGATGCGGAAAATTGATTTTGAAGTGTATCGTGAGCCGGGCAGCACCACAATTTCCGAACAGGTGCGCCGGATACTACTTTCGAGCGAAAACAAACTGATGGAGGCGCGTTGTGAGCTGATGCTATACAGCGCCGCGCGAGCTCAACTGGTGGCGGAAAAAATCATTCCCGCCCTTAAAAACGGGTCATTTGTGATTTTAGACCGTTATTATCATTCGACTACGGCTTATCAAGGGTTCGCTCGCGGACTCCCCATCGACCTGATTGAAAGGATAAACAGGGAAGTGTCTCAAGGATATGCCCCTGATATCGTTTTTATCATCGATATTCTCCCGGAGGAAGCCATTCACCGGCGGGATGAAACCGGGCGCGACAGGTTGGAACAGTCGTCATTAGAATTTTTTAACCGCGTACGAAAGGGTTATCTGAAGATGGCTGAAACTGATCCGAATTTGATTATCGTAGACGGGCGGATGTCTCCGGATGAAATCGAAAAGCAGGTCTGGGGCATAATCACAGAAAAAGCAGTTGAATTTATAAGATGAGAAAAAAATGAATCATAAAAGGCAAATAATACTTGCGATTTTGACGGCTTTAATCGTTGTCGGATGCGTATCCATCATTTACGCCGACCGCACCGACGATTACTATCGCAAGGTGAAGGAGAATTTGGATCTTTTCCGGGAAGTATATCGAGAGATATCCACCAAATATGTGGATGACATCGACCCGGAGGAGTTCATCCGAGCGGGAATTCGAGGGATGCTCGACACCCTTGACCCTTACACCATATTCATCGATGAAGATAACACTGAAGACCTGAAGATTATGACCTCCGGGAAGTATGGCGGTCTTGGAATAGTAATCGGACTTCGTGGCGAGGACAAAATCCTCACGGTTATAGCACCGATGGATGGAACGCCGGCTGACAGGTTAGGTATTCGGGCGGGCGATCAGATAATAGAAATTGAAGGCACATCCACGAAGGGTTTCAATACCAGGCAAGCCGCTTCTTTTATGCGAGGCGAACCCGGCACTTCCGTGGAGATAAAAATCCGGCGCTTCGGGGTGCCGGAAGCCATTTTATACACCATCCAGCGTGAAATCATAACCGTGAAGGATGTGTCCTGCTTCACAGTATTAGAAGAAGACATCGGCTATATTCGGCTTGCCCGGTTCTCTCGCAAGGCAGGTGAGGAACTTGACGCTGCGTTGAAGGAATTGAAATCGCGGGAGATACGAAGCCTTATCCTCGACCTGAGGGGAAACCCGGGCGGTCTTTTAGAAGCCGCGGTTGAAGTTTGCGATAGATTTATTCCCGAAGGTGAAATTATCGTCAGCACCAGGGGTATGACCACCGGTTCCAATAGAATAATAAAATCCATCGTTCCACCGAATTATGGGGACTGCCCTTTAGTAGTGTTGGTCGATGGCGGTTCAGCATCGGCGTCGGAAATTGTCGCCGGGGCGATTCAAGACCTGGATAGAGGGGTAATCATCGGCGTCGGTACTTTCGGGAAGGGTTTGGTGCAGTCGCTGGTGACCTTCAATAATGGGACGGAACTTAAGCTGACTACCGCAAAATATTACACACCTTCCGGGAGATTGATTCAAAAAATAGACTATTTCAGCGAGGATAATCCTGTCATTTTCGGAAAAGAAAACGAGGAAGAGCTTGGCTCTTCAGAGGAGATGTATTTCACATCGAATGGGCGGAAGGTTTACGGCGGCGGCGGGATAACGCCTGATATAGTTGTAGAGGAATTGGAGATACCAAATTTGGTGGGTTCGCTTTTTCGCGAATCAGAGTTTTTCTATTTCGCCAACGATTATTTAGTTACTTCGACTCCAGCCGACGCTTTATCAGATCCTGACTTACTGCTGAAATTTAAAAATTACCTGAGGGAGAACGGCTTCAAATACCAGATTGACGGGCAGCTGGAAATTGAAGCGTTGGAAAAAATCGCTCAAGAAAAAAATCTCGACGCCGAATTCAATGAGTATCTGATAAAGATGAACGAAATGTTGGATACTTTAAAAGCACAAGATTTTGAGGATAATAGTGAAATCGTAGAAAGGTATTTACGGATGGAATTCGCCTATCGGGAATCGGGTAGTATTGGAAGGCTGAAAGCGTCCATAGCCGATGACCCGCAGATGCAAAAAGCCATAAAAATCCTTGGAAGCGCAAGGCTGTATGGGGATATTTTTTCCGTTGAAAGCATTTTGGATGAATAACTTGAAGTGTGAAAGTGTGAAAGTATGAAAGTATGAAAGCAGCTTTGGAGCCGATTGCGGTCTTTAGCGACTTTGATGGCACCGTTACAACTAAGGATACGACGGTATTACTTTTAGAGCTGTTCGGGAATCCTGCTTGGTTGGATATTGAGGAGCGGATGCTCGCTGGCGAAATCAGCGAAGCGGAAGGTATGTCCGCTGAATTCGCTTTAATCAATACCTCTTGGGAAGAAGCGATTGGCGCTATACTTAACGAAATCCACCTTGATTCAACCTTTCCAGGATTTATCGCCTGGCTGGGAGAGGCTGGTGTCCCTATCACCATCCTTTCAGGCGGAGTGGAGGAAATAAGCCGGGGTTTGTTAAAGAAACACGGTATAGAGGAGTTGGAGGTATATGCGAACCGATTGCATGTGGAAAATAATAGGTGGACGCTGATCCCTTCCGATAGACCCAAAATCAAGGGATTGTGCAACCATTGCAAGACCTTTTCGGTTCTGGAAAGCCAGCAAGCCGGTTATCGGACAGTCTATATTGGTGATGGTTTTACCGACCGCTGTCCAGCGGGAAAGGCCGATATAATTTTCGCGAAGGACGACTTAGCTGCATACTGCGAATTAAATAGTATTGAATTTCATTGTTTCCGTGATTTTACCGACATTAGAATTCAGCTTGAAAGATTGATAAGCCACATCCGGTTTGACAAAAAAATTACTGGAAAAGATGCGTGATTTAGGCAGAATAGTCACATGCCAAGGTAATATGGCTCAGGTTTCAATTCAACCTCACGGCGGTTGTAAGGATTGCGCATTGAAAAGCTCCTGTTCACCCGGTGAATCGACCCATATGCTTTTGGCGCTGAATCCCAAGGGGGGAAAGGCGGGGGATGATGTTGTAGTCGAATTGAAACCCGAGGTGAAAGTATTCGGCTCAGCGTTAGTTTTCATCTTTCCCATAATTGGACTGTTCATCGGATATTTTTTGGGTAGTTCTTGGGGCGGCGGAAAGGATTATTCTATATTGGGTGCACTATTTGGATTGGGGGTTTTCTTTCTTCTAGTCAGGTTAATAGACAAGTTTTTAAGCAAGAACAAGAAGATGAAGCCGGTCATATCGTATGTCTTTAAGTGATTCTTAGTCAACCCATTGTTTTCTATCCTTAATAGAATCATACCATTATAGATAATCAACTGCAAATGATGCAAAAGATACAAACTCCAGAGAGCGGATTTTATTTTTATTTTAACAAATTTATTGCATAAGACAGGTATTTTAACGATATTGTGTGATAAATTTTTCGGTGTCACTTATAAACTGCAACTTTGGAAAAACAAATGAAGGGATGATAATTGAACGAATACAGTGAAAAGGTCATCATAGATGAAGATGAGATTAAGCGAAGAGTTGCGGAATTAGTTATTTCCATCGCCGATGATTGTCCGGGGGGAGATTTAGTAGTAATTGGAATTTTGAAGGGGAGTTTCATTTTCCTGGCGGATATGTTGAGATTGATGTACCTTCACAATTTGAGGCCCCAGGTGGATTTTATGATTCTCTCAAGTTACGGCTCTTCTACCATCCCTTCGACTATGATTAAAATCGAGCGTGATTTATCAGTGAATATAGAAGGGAAATTCGCATTGGTGGTGGACGATATCCTCGATACCGGCAGGACGATGCTTTATGTTAAAGAGCGTTTGAAATGGTTGGAACCCAAGATGATTAAAACCTGCGTTTTACTGGATAAACCGGCTCGTCGGAAGGTTGAGATGAAAGCCGATTATGTCGGCTTTGAAGTTGAAGACCGTTTCGTAGTAGGCTACGGGTTGGATTTCAATGGATATTATCGCGAGAGACCGTATGTGGCTGTATTGGAGGAACAGCCTGAAGCTGAGTAACATATATTCATTATCATCATTTTATCGGTTATCCAGTATGGTCATCAAATTGATAATATTACATTTACATTTTAAGAAGGAGTTAGGATTTAGGATTTAGGGGGCTGTCATTCCC
>JABMRZ010000036.1 GCA_013202315.1 Candidatus Tariuqbacter arcticus
ATAATACTCAAAATGTCAAGAGATTAATCAAATATATTATAAATAAGTAGTGAGCACAAATATTGTTGTTATCAATTGATTATTATTGACTTAGCTCCAATCACCGGGGAAGATGCGTTACAATGTTAACCACGATTTTATATCCTTAATCGCAAAGCTCCTATTTTCCTTTTTATTAATATCATAAGCATCAAGTAACCATTGCGATTCAGGATGCCATTCTGTTTTTCCGAACCAGATTTTCTGTGGTATTATTTCTCTAATTGAAGTTTCTCCTCTATAATTAGTATAGAGAATTTTTACCATTTTTTCCATCTCCATATTTAATTCCTTAATAATTTATAAGTTAGAATGATACTATATTAAACGACATAAATCTTTGTACCAATTTTGTAAGGGCTATGTCTCCCAGCCCTGAATCCAAGCTTGAGCGCTCCGGGGCGCGGAGACCGCGCCCCTACAAAAATAGCGTGAAATTTTGTCGCTCATTATATTTGAATAATTCATACCTATAATAAGTTCAATTTACATTTCACCTCCCCACTCCCAATTCAAACACCCTTTTCTCTATCTCATCTTTTATCTTCCCTACAAATTCCCCCACCTCCATCGCCCCCACATCAGCCTTATCCCTCCTCCTTACCGAAACCGCCCCCGCTTCAACTTCCCGTTCCCCCACCACCAGCATATAGGGTATCTGTTTGAGCTGGGCTTCGCGGATGCGGCGGTTCAACGATTCATCCCGCATATCTATTTCTGCGCGTATTCTATGCGAGCGCAATTTCCGCTGAACTTCCCGCCCGTAATCGCCGAATCTTTCGGTGGAAATCGGAAGAACGACCGCCTGCACGGGAGATAGCCAGGTGGGGAACTTCCCCGCATAATGTTCAATCAACAACCCGACGAACCGTTCCATCGAGCCCAATATTGTCCGGTGCAGGAGGACCGGGCGGTGCCGGGCATTGTCGGTGCCCACATATTCCAGATTGAACCTTTCGGGCATCGCCATATCGAGCTGAATGGTGGCGCACTGCCACAAACGCTTCAATGCGTCCTTGATATGGAAATCGATTTTAGGACCGTAAAACGCCCCTTCGCCGGGCGAAATGTGATAGTTCAACTTCAATAAATTCAATGTCAGTTTAAGCGCCCCTTCGGCGTCCATCCACATTTGGTCGGCGCCGATGGAATCGGGCGGGCGGGTGGAAAGCTCAATTTCAACCTCAATGAATCCCAGTTTTTCGTATATTATCTTTATCAAGTATATCATATCCTTAATTTCGTCCACCATTTGTTCCGGCAGGCAGAAGATATGAGCGTCATCCTGAAGGAAACTTCGCACCCTGGTCAGCCCGGACATCATCCCCTTCTTTTCGTGCCGGTGCACTATACCCCATTCGCACATCCTGATGGGAAATTCCCGGAATGAATGCAGGGAAGTTTTGTAGACGGTCATCGCCCCCGGGCAGTTCATCGGCTTCAAACCGAATTCATCCTCGTCCATTTTGGTAAAGAACATATTGTCCTTGTAATGGTCCCAATGCCCGCTAATTTTCCAGATATTAGCTTTTAATATCTGCGGAGTGCTGATTTCGATATAGCTATGGTCGAACAGAACTTCATCCACATATTTGCGGAGTTCCTTCAATATAATCAATCCGTTATGGTGCCAGAAGGGACTGCCGGGGCTGGTGTCGTGCAGGCTGAAGAGGTCGAGTTCCCCGCCCAGCTTGCGGTGGTCGCGCTTCTTGGCTTCTTCGCGCAGGTGGAGGTATTTTCGCAGCTCCTTATCGGTGAAGAATGCGGTGCCGTAGATGCGCTGCAGCATTGGGCGCCTTTCATCCCCGCGCCAATAGGCTCCGGCGACATTCAGCAGTTTTATCACCTTCAATTTGCCGGTGCGGTCGATTTGCGGACCCCTGCACCAATCGGTGAAATCGCCCTGCCGGTAGAAACTGATTTTTTCTTTGGTCTCATCGACTTCTTCCAGCAGTTCCAGTTTGAATTTGGCGTTCTGACTCTGAAGGAATTCGCGGGCTTGGGCTTTGGACATTTCGATTCTTTCAACCGGCAGATCTCTCGCGATGATTCTTTGAATCTCGGTTTCGATAGCGTCGAAATCATCGGTGGAAAGCTGGTGGGGGAGGTCGAAATCGTAATAGAAGCCGTCTTCGATGGTGGGTCCTATGGCGAATTCAACCTCGTCGAACAGTCTCATCACCGCTTGAGCCATAGCGTGGGCGGCGGAATGGCGCAAGATGTCCAAGCCTTCTTCGGTTCCGATGGTTATAATGTGGAAATCCCCGCTTTCCCGGATGGAGGTAGTGAGGTCGATTTTCGCGCCGTTCAGGCTCGCCGCCAGAGCGCGTTCTTCGGGAACGCCCAGCTCTTCCAACAAATCGCGGGAGCGGACGCCTCTGGAGGCTTCGATGATTTTGCCTTTGGGAAGAGTGAGTTTCAGATTGTTCATAGTTTATTGAAAATTGGAAAGCACTTTATTGATAAAAATACAGTTATTATTATTCACTACAAAGACTCAAAGAACACAAAGATTCAAAAAGACATAATTATATTCTGCATCTTCGTTCTTCGCGGTATATCCATTTCAATTTAAATATAAGTGTGAAGAAGGGAAAGTTACAAATTTAAAAAGGAATATATAGGATGCAATTGTGTTTTCATTGAGGACAATCTTTCGGCGGGATAATTATACTTCAATTTTCAATGCTCCCTCACGCAATACAACCGGCGGTTCAACGGTGAAATCGACCACAGTGGAAACGATTTTGTAGCGAACTTCGCCGGGAACGATTAGGTCGACTTTACTGGAGAATTCCACTGATACCTCCTCAAAAGCACACAGCGCTTCTTCGCCGGAAATATTGGCGCTGGTGACCGCCAGCGGTCTTCCAAATCGAACTAATATCCCCAATGCGATAGGATGATCGGGACAGCGAACGGCGACGGTGCCCTTTCCGCCGCTTATCAAGGGTGAGACTTTTTCAGACTTGGAAAGGACGATAGTCAGAGGGCCAGGCCAGTGTTTCTTTATTAATAATTTGGCTGAAGCGGGAATGGATTCTGCCACCAGGTTCAAATCACCAGCGCCTCTAATCATCAAAGGAACGGCTTTCCCCTTCGAGCGCACTTTAATTTCAAACAGCCGTTTGACCGCCTTATCGTCATGGGGGTCGACGCCGAGTCCGTAAACCGTGTCGGTGGGAAAAGCGATGACTCCGCCTCGACGCAGAAATTGCACAGCTCCATCGATCAATGAATTATGTTCGGCGGTGAACATTTAGAAATCCAATAGGTTGCTTATTTCGTTGAAAATAGCTGCGAGTCGCGAGATTTGAGTTTCGAGTCTCAAGTCTCGTGTCTCAATAAAAGACCATTGTAATTTTCTCTGAAAATAGGGTTTAGGGATTGGATTTAGGGGTTAGTGGGCTGTCTTTCCCGCGTAAGTTTGAATCCAGTCTTGTATGGTGGATTATTAACCCATCATTAAACTAATGAAAGACGACCGACAATTATTCATTCATAAATTGCCGAAGATTTTGACGCAGTTCCTTCATTCGGTCAGTCAATAACTGCTGATGATTATCTTCAAAGCCGATTATGAAATACTCCCCCAATCTGTCGATTTCCACCATACGATAGTCTTCCAATGCCGCTTTCAAATGAAAGTTGTCCGGTTCAGCCGGCTTCTTGCCAAGAAAATCGGAGACGAAACCCTTATATGCCACCCTGCATTTACTGTCCGTTGGATATTGTATCAGAAATATATGAGCCCTCTCCGCTTTTAGGTTATAATATTCGGCAAGGACGACATTTGTGTCTCTGGTAAGATTTAGGACATTGTGGGGCGCAATATAGAGCAGATTTTTTTGTGATATATATTCGTGGAAGAAATGGAGTCCTTCTTTGGTGCGGTCTTTAATCGGCATAATCGAAACTATTTCGGGCGGAGAACCGGATGCGTCGATTTTACCATCCACCGCCTCGCCAGCCATCAACAACACCTCCTTATACTTCTCAATGCTCCCGGTAGTGATTATCTTGCAATAGTAAGCTCCCTTCCAAAATCGAACCACACCGATACTGTACCCCCCGCCATCGCCATATTGCAGCTTATCGCCGGCGGGGAGCATAGTGAACACTCCATAAGCGTCGGCTGGACTCTTGAAAAAATATATCTCTACAATCAGCTGAACATCCCCGGTGATGGCGAATTCACGCACGGCTAAACGACGAAAATTGAAAGCGATGTAATTTTCAGCGCCGCCGTTCATATAATCGAATAAATCATTCTGGGTGCGAATTATACGAGTTTCCACTTCAGGATAGTTCCGAACTTCAAAAGATTCAGGAAGATAGTCCCTTATATCAGTGGACTGCGCTAATTGACAATAAATGAGGATAAGGAGAGTGGAAATAAATGTCTTTTTCATGGTATAAGTTTATGAGTTTGGCTTAAACGCTATAGTTGTTTTGCTATCAATACCGAAATGGCGATTAATATTATAGCTAAAAGTGCGATTGAAATAATAGCTGTATCGATGGGGAATGTAGTCACTATTCTTATCGCCGCAGCTAAAATCAGTGCGATAATGACCATACCAAGACAAATTCTTGTATCCCGCCTCTTCTTTAAACGGCTTCTGCGTTTTTTAGACATAATCTCAAATTGTTGATACTAATGATGAAATTAAGCGATTAATATACCAACGCTTGGATTATAATATGTATGTTATATGTCCTATTCAGCAGATTGTATTTATTTGAACTACAGAAACATTTAGTCTGTCCCGAAGGATCAGAACGGCATCAATGTCATTCCCGCGCAGGATATGAATCCCCGCTATAATTAAGCTGAAATAACAGCCCACTAAACCCTAGCCAAAGATATTTGAAATTTGCCTTATTATTGTAGTGACAGACCATTGTTCTGTCCCTACCA
>JABMRZ010000422.1 GCA_013202315.1 Candidatus Tariuqbacter arcticus
AATTCCTAATTCCCAAATCCCAATTCCTAATTCCCAAATCCCAATTCCTAATTCCCAATTCCCAAATCCCAATTCCTAATTCCCAAATCCCAATTCCTTTTCACGCTTTTAGGCGCAACTCTTCCAACAAATTCTTTATCTTCTCTTCTGTCATATTTTCGTATAGGTCTTCATTGACTAAAAGGGCTGGCGCGGTGCCGCAGGAACCGAGGCATTCGACTCGCTCGATGCTGAACAGTTTATCCTCGGTGGTGCCTTCGCCTTCCAAGCCGAGTTTCTCCTGCAGGATGTCGATGAGATGCTCCGCGCCCAACAGACTGCAGGAAATATTGTGGCACACTCGAATATGGTATTTCCCTCGCGGCTGGCGGGCGTACATATGGTAGAAAGCCCAGGCGTTGTGCACCCTAACCTGCGATACTCGGCAGAGCTCCGCCACCAATAATTCCGCTTCATCGTCGATCAGGCCAAATTCGCTTTCCGCCAAATTCAACATAGGCAGCATCGCCGCTTCGGGATGGTGGGGATAGTGTTTGAGCAGAGCTTCCGCTTGGGTCTGCCGTTGGGGGGGAAAGGTTTTAGTCAATTTATTTTTCCTTTGATTATGTGCGTAACAAACACAAGGCTAAGTGAGAATGAGAATACTCTAAAGAGTTATTGGATGTTGTTAGTATTCGTCAGACTCTCGTCTTCTATCATAACAGTCATAAATGAATCAGAATTCCCATCCTTCTCTCGTCATAAAACCTTCTAAATTAGTGTATTCTATATCATAATGAGAACAGATGTTCGGAATCTTTGCGGCGTTTTTTTTCCATACTTCCTCGGTTACTACTATACCATTCACTGCTTTTGCTTTTGCTATGACAAATGGATCTGCCACAGGCTTTCCGTTTAGAATATCTTTTGCTTTAATAATTTGTCTAAAATGTTGCCTTTCGAATATTTCGCGTATAAATTTAAGTTCTTGTTCTATAGGGACAAGAAATATTCCTTTATTACTCGCGATCCAGTTTTTTAAATGGCTCCTGGTTGCTTGGTTATCTAATTCAGCTAAAACTTCTCGTACTGAGATTATTTTCCCTTCTTCAATATATCTATCAAATCTCTCCCAAAAAGAAGGAAACCTATCATGAAAAAAATGTCCTATTACAATGAAACTTGAAGTATCGAAAACATAGATCATATCTTAATAAATTTTTTGAGTAATGTTTTTTCAAAACTTGGGATACTACTTACTTTCATGTTAAGATAATCAGCTAATTGTTCAATTGAGAACTTACCTTGATAATATTTGCTAAAAACTGTTGATAGGAACTTTCCACTCAGGTATGTACTTTGGGTCCTATGATAGTCTCCGCCACCTTTTTTTCCTTTAGTGTATTTTAGATAATCCTGCTGCAACTCTTTAATAATGGTGTCGAATTCATCGTTTCTCAGTAAATCCATAGCGAGCATTTTTCGTGCAATCACTTCACGACTAACTCTGTATAGAGCAGCCATTTCAGAAACAATTTGTTTTTTAGGGAATTCACTTAGCATTTCCTTTATAGAAACTCTAAAATCATCTTCCGGCACTAAAAATTCCGAAGCAAATTTGTTACTAAACAATTCTATTCGTCGGTCATAATCTTTTAGAGAATGAATAAATCTGTCATCTTCGCTTTTTGTTACTCCGTTAATACTAAGTAAAATATGGGCGAGTTCATGAAAAACACTAAAAATCTGCCGTGCCTTAGAATTGCTGTTATTGAGATATATTAGAGGAAATTCCTCGTCGATTAGACAAAAACCTGAAATATCCTTTTGCTTAAAAGATCTTTTAAAGATATAAATGCCTTTCTCTTCAATACAATTTCTCCAGTTTTCAAGAGCTTCATTTTCAGATTTCCATTCTTTCTGCTTTATAATATCAACATCTAAGAATTTTCTTATTTGTTTTACAATGTTCTTAATCTCATCGTTTACATTTAATTTGAAATTGAGAAATATTTTTTGTTCAGCTGTATTTATACCTTCATTTATTTCCTTAAGGGCAATTTGCATTGCTTTCGCTTGTCTTATTGCATAAAGAGTATCTGGCGCCAATCTTTCCAAATCGGAATCAGGTAAAGTTCTGAAATCTGTTTTAGGATTCATCTCTTCTGGCGGCTCTGGGAAAAAGAAAATAGCTATTGGACGTTTATAAACTCTATGCGCTAGATCTTCCAGCTGAATATAGGTCGGAACATTTTTTCCCGCTTCCCAGCTTCTTACTACTTCCGGTAGTTTTTTCATACTTAACGCTATTTCATCAATCGAAAAACCAGCTTTCTCGCGAGCCCATATTAAGATGTCCGGATTAATATTTGTGGCAAGAGACTGCATAAGATAGTTCAATAATTTTATGTTTAATGTAACGATTAAAACAATATCTAAATACTATAAATGCTTGTGGTTTCGACTCTCCGTTGGTTACTTCATTTTTATCGTTTCCTTACCCCACCACTTCCCCCTCCCGGGCAAATAGCGCAATCATCGAATCGCCGTTTTCATATTCCTCCGGGGTCATTGGGTAAGCTTCAATGGGTTTAAAAACTTCACACAGTGCGTCCAGCATCATATCGATCCGTTCCAGCAAGCCTTTTCCCTGGAAATCTTTTGAAATAACTACTAAATCGATGTCACTTCCTTCATGATAACGGCCATCGAAATAGGAACCATATAGAATTATATTATCTACAGATAAGCCATGTTTTGTCAGGGCTTCTCTGAATCTTGAAATTATATTTAGAACCTGGTCTTTATCCATTGTATTGTCTCCTTGCTTTTTTCTATAGCGAAGGAAATAAAATCGGAGGAGAACTCCCGTTGAATCCGCCCGATATCCTCAGGATAGCGGGTAACAATGTGAACTTCGCTTAATTTCATTATAAACTTAAAAATATCTTCCGGCGGCTTCTCATCTATCTTTTCAAGCAGATAAGGCAAATTATGTGTCTTGGGCGGGCATACACCCAATCTCTTGAAATATAAACCTTTGAGAGCTTTCTCAACCGAAAGATGGCAGAAAAAAAGAGCATAATATCTTTGTATACCTTTGGCAGTATGTTCCGCCGTCTCTATATCGAGCTCAGCTTGTTCCAGCCATTCAAAGGGATTATCGCTTAAAGGACACATTCTTTAAATATTAAATTCTGAATACTAAAAAAAAGGGTATCAAGTCTATCTTTTGATTCCGCGCTCATCGCTTGTTTCCTTTGTTTTTCACTCATCACTCATCATTCATCACTCATCATTCATTACCACTTCCCCCTCCCGTGCAAACAGGGCAATCATCGAATCGCCGCTTTCATATTCCTCCGGGGTCATAGCTGTGGCTTCGATGGGTTCGAAGACGATGCGCAAGGCTTTAGCGAGGATATGGATTCTATCCCAAAAACCTTTGCCGGAAAAATCTTTTGAAATGATGTCATTTTGCGTGGTGTCGACTCTCCGCAGTCGACGCTGAAATATCACTTGACCGTGGTGTCGACTCTCCGCAGTCGACCCTGAAATAACACATGACCATAGTTTCGGCTCTCCGCAGTCGCCGCTGAAATACCACCTGACCGTGGTGTCGCCTCTCCGCCGGCGACG
>JABMRZ010000423.1 GCA_013202315.1 Candidatus Tariuqbacter arcticus
CTGTCGACTGCGGAGAGTCGACAGCACACTTTTTTGGGCGCTGCCACTATTCTCGGACAGACTGAGAGACACGGAGAAAATAAAATCTTTGTGTAACTTTGTGTTCTTTGTGACTTTGTTGTGAATAAGAAGCGGAGCCAATCCACCACCCGATGTATTCCCCGTTCCCCGTTCACCCTCCACCGTCCACCCTCCACCGCCATTATAAAAACTCCGGGCACCCAAACAGGATACCCGGAGGTTTTCAGTCTATCGGATCAGATACGGAAAATGCGGATTACAGCTTGTCGTGAATATGATAAATCGGCCGTTTCAGCATTTCCCATTCGCCGGTGTCTTTGTGCCAGATGCAGTTGGCGAATACTTCCCAATCCTTGCTCATCTTAGGAGTATCGGCGCGGAAGTAATATCCAGGCCAGCGAGTCTCCTCGCGGAAGAGGATGGTGCGTATATGCGCTTCAGCCTGCCACATACGATGAATGTTCTCCCAGCACCTCATCAGTTCATGCAGGTCGCGAGCCGCAAGTTTTTCCGAGTCTTCTTTAAGGAAGGTAAGCAGATGCATACCGCGTTCCAGTAAGGGCTTGGATGTCTTGAACTGGCTGGAAACGCCGCCGGCGTATTCGTCCATAATCTTCTGCAGGCGGAACATAAACATTTTGGGTACAATGTATTCCGGATGAATATCCGGATCGCTGGAGTAATCCTTATGCTGTTCAAACAGGTCCAAAGGCTTCAGTATGGTGGCTTTCAAGTCTTCCACTACTGCCGGGTCCACATTCGGTTCACCAGGATTATCGACGATGTAGGCGATAGCCGCTTTGGCGCAGATACGCCCTTCAGCGTGGGAACCTGAAGAGAACTTGTGACTGGAAGCGCCGGAAGCGTCCCCTGCGCAGAAAATTCCCGGAACCGTCGCCATATGCGCATAACCCCAGAAATACTCATCCCGGGTTTCACCGGTCTGCAGGTCCTCGGGACCGCTGACCCAAGCGCCGGAAGCGCCGGAGTGAGAACCTATGAAGTAAGGCTCAGCGGCGGCGATTTCAGACTTGCTCTCCTCAGGAGCCACATTCATACCAGCCCAGAGGATTGCCTGTGATATGGTCATATCGAGGAAGTCTTCCCAGGCTTCTGATTCCAATTCCTTCATTTTCTTCTTGAAAGCCTTGGGATCGTCTTTGAATTTATCGGCGATATTGGCGATGGCTTCTTCGGTGCGCATATAGATGGGTCCCTTGCCTTCCATGACTTCGAGCATCATCAGCCAATTGCGCAGGTTGGCGGGAACCGGCTTGACTTTGCCGTAAGGCAGCCAGTTTTCAAGTTCGTCACGGCGAGTCAGCATATAGTTCTCATCGGTGCCGGTGGTGGCGCGGGATTTGAACAACAGGAACCATGCGCCCACAGGACCATAAGCGTCCTTGAAGCGGACAGGGATGAAACGAACTTCCTGACAGGTCATTTCGCAGCCGGACTTGATGGTGAAGTAGGCGCTGGAACCGGAATTCCAGGGCGGATACCAGGCGCGTCCCAGACCTTCGCCCGATGAACGAGGCTTGAACACATGAACCGCGCCGCCCATCGCCACCACGACAGCTTTGGCTTTGAATACATAGAAAATATTATCACGAACGCTGAATCCAACCGCGCCCACGCATTTGTCGCCATCCATCAGCGGTTCCGTTATGAAAACGCGTTCATAAATGTTGTCCATTCCCAGGGCGTTTTTAGCCGCTTCAGCGAGGATAACTTTATAGGATTCGCCGTTAATCATTAACTGCCAGCGTCCTTCGTGGACATATTTGCCGTCTTCATCCTTCCAAATGGGCAGCCCCCATTTTTCGAAGAGATGAACGCTCGAATCAACATGCCGGGCGATGCTCGCAACTAAATCTTCCCGGGTGATGCCCATTAAATCGTTGCGTACATAGTCCACATAATCCTTCAGGGTATTTTCGCCGTCTCTCAATCCAACATATTGGTTGATGGCGGATAATCCCATAGCCACGGCGCCGGAACGATCCAGAGCCGCTTTATCAACTAAGGTAACCTTAAGACCATTCTTTTCCGCCCAGTAAGCCGCTTCCACCGCAGCTCCGGTGGCTGCCATTCCGCCGCCAACGATAAGAAGGTCGGTCGATACCTCTTTTGTTTCGAAATTCGCCACTTTCTTTCTCCTTAATTTTAGTTACTTCAGGGTTGGAATTTCCGGCAGCCCGGCAGAATCGGGCTCGGTGAAAAGAACTGGTGATTTAAGGTCCTCGGTGCCAGTGCTCCATCCCCCGTCAGGGACCGCTTTACCTTCCTCCGTGGTACGGATGGGGAAATTGAAGCGCTTCAATGTCCCGTTGCGGAACTTCACCGTCCAGATAATTCTGTCGGTTGAGCGCAAGGGGGTTACTGCGGGTCCCAAAGGAACGAAATCGGCATAGCCGCGGACTTCTACTGCCTGAGTGGGGCAAATCTTCACGCAATTATAGCATTCCCAGCACATCGAAGGATCGCGATTGTAAGCCTTCTCCGTCTCTTTGTTTAAGACCAACAGGTCATTGGGGCAAATGTACTGGCAAGCGGTCTTGTCTAACGCTTTGCACCCGTCACATTTTTCGAGGATGACAAAACTCGGCATTTTGTTACTCCTGTTTATTTAATTTTAATTGGGTTTTCGTTGAAACTCTGCCTCTAACCTGATTAATTCACAGACTTTTTAGTAATTTGTCGGCTTTTATAATAAACGACATTAATTCTTGTGTCTGATTTTATTGTCAGGGTTGAGACAACCCTGACTCCACGGCCGGTTCAAGTTCTGTGGAGTCGGGATTGTCTCAATC
>JABMRZ010000424.1 GCA_013202315.1 Candidatus Tariuqbacter arcticus
CGGGAATCCACTTCTGTGCCTTCCGTGCCTTCTGTGGCCGCAGTGTTTGAACCCGCAACTCGCCACACCTTTCACACTTTCATACTATCACACTTTCACACTTATTATTTCACCAACACCATCTTCTTCGCTTCGCCAAACTCATTTACCGAAAGCGCATAGAAATATATCCCGCTCGACAAATTTTCAGGGTTAAAAACCACAGAATATCCATTATTTTCCTGCATTTCATTCACCAATACCGCAATTTCTTTCCCCAAAACATCATATACCACCAGCCGTACTAATCCCGGTTCAAACACGGTATAATCGATCCGCGTTCCCGCATTGAACTGATTGGGAGAATTCTGCTTCAATTCATATCCATCGGCGACAATCCCCAGCCCGCCGCCGCCCGGAGTGGCGGATACCGTAGCTTCATAAAACTCTTCCACCCCGTTGATATCCACATCGGAAATCCGGTAATAGTAGGTGATGCTGTTGACCACCTGGCAATCTTCGTATCGGTATTCATTTTCTTCCGAAGTGGTGCCGTGCCCTTCGATTTGGGCGATATTCTGAAAACCGCCGTTTTCCGCATAGCTTCGATAGAGGTTGAAATGGCTGTTATTCCATTCGCTGGCGGTTACCCAGCGGATGATGACTTTGGAATCCCCTCCGGTGGCGGTGAACAAGGTCATTACCACCGGCAGGGGGACGCCTTCAAGGTGCGGATAATGATAACCCATATCGATTATGCCGATGTCGTAGCCTTGATTGGTGCAGGGGGTGCCCCAATTCGGCGGGACCAGCGCATCCCCCGCATCCACGCAGGGGCTGTGTGGTGGTATCTGCCCGCCCTCCGGCTGGGATAGGTAATAGTCGCCGTCAGGCCCGGGGGTGAAGAGGGGGTCAGCGTCAATGTTCCCTGTTCCCGGCCAGCCATCCTGAATGTCGCTGTAGGTGCAGGAAAAGGAACAGCCTGTTTCTAAATAGATTTGGCTGCCTTGTGGTGCGGTATTCGCCCAGATTATGTTATTGACACCGGTCGGGCTGGAATTTAAATAGCAGTAAATCCCGCCGCCGTGATCAGCCGAATTTCCGCTGATGGTGCAGTTTTCGATGGTCGGGCTGGAATCTTCGCAATAAATCCCCCCGCCGTTTTCAATTACAGAATTTTCGCTTAAGGTGCAGTTTTCAATTGTCGGGCTGGAATCCCAGCAAAAAATCGCTCCACCATTGAACAAAGCGGAATTTCCGCTTAATGTGCAGCTTTTGATGGTGGGGTTTGATTGATAACAAAAAATCCCACCGCCTTTTGCAAGTTCTCCTATTGCCGAATTTCCGCTTATGGCACAATTTTCTATGGTCGGGTTTGAATTTTCTAGGCAATAAATACCACCGCCCCAATCAGCCGAATTTCCGCTTAAGGTGCAGTTTTCGATTGTCGGGCTGGAATTATTCTTACAATGAATAACGCCTCCGTCGTGACCAGCTGAATTTCCGCTGAAGGAACAGTTTTCGATTGCCGGGCTGGAGTCATGATGGCAGCAAATCCCACCACCATTATCAGAAGCCGAATTTTCGGTTAAAGTGCAGTTTTCGATGGTGGGGCTGGATTCATAGCAGTAAATCCCGCCGCCGTTTTTGTCCTCCGGCGAAAAGCCTGTTGCATATCCATTTATTATTTTAAGCCCTGAAAGAACTGAATTCGAATCTTCCCCTGAATGAAAATAAAAACCCCTACCATCATCTTCACAATCGATGATACAATTCTCCGCCCCGTTTTCCGATATGACCACAATCGCTTTGCCGGTGAAGTCGATGTTCTTGTTGCCGGTTCCGGTGTAGATCCCGTCGGCGACCAAAACAGTATCGCCGTCTGAAGCGGCGTAAATTCCCGCTTGTATCGTCGGCTGTTGACTCGGAACAAGGATAGTTTCAGCATACCCCCCGACCGCCAATACCATTACTCCCACTAAAACTGCAAACAACTTCTTCATAAACCACCTCTTTATTATGTGTTTAGATTGAATTTATAGTGATTTGTAAATAGAATTTCCGTTTATTCGATGAGGGCGGGTTTGAAACCCGCCCCTACATTGGGAATTCTTAAGCGTGGCTAAAATAGTGGACACTGGATTCCCGCTAAAACCATGCGGGAATGACAATTAGATAAATTGTCGGATTCGGGGACTCCGACCTACTATCCAAAATATAGGGATATTCGTCATAATTTGCAATTTTCATATATTCTCTTATTAGCCTATCGTAACTATTAAACGCTCTTCCGGTGTTGTCGGAACCGCAAGGGTGGGTAGTTTTAAAATCACAACATTTAATTTGAATCTGCTTGGAAAAGGAATAGAAACACTTGTGGCGAATGGACACAAGTGTAGGACAAATACACCGTGTATCGCCGCTTCGCGCCGCCCGCCGGTTTTGGTATATAATCACCAAACCGCATTTGATATTCCACCATATATTCCGTTCCTGCGTGATTGGTAGCGTCAATGGAATCTGTGTTAATCAAAACCCGCGCCGCCGTTATTGCCGGAACCGCAAGGGCGGGTGGTGAAAGTGATTGTTCCCACAATAGGCTGATTGTAGTTTTGAATAGCAGAAAGGCAAAAACACCGATTATCGCCGCTTCGCGCCGCCCGCCGGTTCAGCCAATCCAGTGCGACAGGTGGCGTTCTAATATTCCAATCCAGACCCATGCCGCCGGTCTTGCCGGAAACGTAATGGCGGGTTGTGAAGGTGATTGTGAACACATCCATTATGCGTTGCTCATAGGTGTGAGGAGATTTGCTTGCTGAAACTGGGTTACTATGTCTATGATGAAATCAATCCATGATCTTAAAGGAAAACGCAGAATATATTGAAGAAAGAGCCGTCTCTTTCTACAAATCAACAGAACATCTTTAGCTAATCTACCACTACAACCACACAATAAAATGTATTATGCGATACATTAACAATTCCATAGTCCACATATTCAGGTTCCGTCATTTCAGCCAGGAAGTTTTCAGGTGACGGTGTGAAATATGGTTCACTTGACCGATAAATCTTATAACTTGTAGCCATTGCAACATGGTTCCAAGCAAGTCGAACCGTTGAGCCTTCAATCGATATGGTTAAATCTTCAATTTGGGGAACGGATGGAGTATGATTGGAAAAACCGGGAGTAGAAGGAATGAATGTTTTCCATTCCGGCCCTCCATCAGGATTACGGCCATAGGAAACATCTTGAGCCTGGGGTCCAAAAGTGATGCTATCAATAAGTATAAAACCGCTGGCTTCATCGTCGAACAGGCCGATTTCTTCACCGTTCGCTGAAAGCCTGAAGTTGGTGTGCAGGCCAGGATCACCTTCATCGTCATCCGCCCACACAAGTAGAAAAGCCCCCAGTGCAAGCATGGTATCAGGGAAAACCCATTTATCCGGTTCCTCCAGATCGTCGGTGAGATGCATCCCGCCTAGATTAATCGCTACACTTCCCCCATTCCAGATTTCCACCCAGTCATCGAAGTCACCCTGAGGGTCGGGAATAGTAGTGTCATTAGCCGCCATGAATTCGTTGATGTAAAGTGATAGTGGATTTACCGAAACCTCATAACCATGTGTTTCTTCAGGAGCGGAGGGCGGGTTGAGGCTTATTGCGCTCGAATCATCTTCAGCCTGAATGTAAAAACGCACTATCGTTCCTGCGGGCTGAGGCTCGATGAAGTTACCATAAACGGCATCCCCTTCACTACCGTCCCCATGAAACCCATCGTCAAATATTTCGAGTTGACAAAAACCAGCTCCGGTATCGACTATAGCAATTGTATTTATTACAGTTCCGATGCTGTCGGTAATGGTTGCTGTAACGGTAACAGTATCATTAATTCCCGGAAAAATCGGGTAATGATCAACTCCGACAATGAAGGGTGGAGAATTACCAGCGTTTGTGCTTTCTGGAGTAGGTTCCATTATTTGCCAAGAGAAACCGCCATCGGGGAAACGACCGTATGATATATCTTCGTATTGTTCACAGAAGATTACCATATCTTCAAGGAAAATCCCGTTAGGTTCGAAGAGCCCAATTTCTTCGCCACCTCCCGAGAGCTTAAAAGAGGCATGGAAAGAACCCTGTTCAGGCTGATCATCCGCCCAGACGATTAGTCTACTCTCGGGTGGAATAACGGTATCAGGAAAAGTATATTTCGTCGGTTCTTCGAAATCATCGGTGAGGTGCCAGCCGTTCATGGGCATCGGTGAAACACCGTCGTTGTAAATCTCTATCCAGTCGTCGAATTCGCCATATTCGTCGGTAATGGTTGAAGCATTGCAGGCCATGAATTCGTTTATCATGCGAGGTTCATAGGCTGAATAAAATCCCAGTTGGTTAAGCACACTTTGCCGACGGTTAATGACGAAAGGCTTCAGACCGAAAATCAGCGTTCCGCCCTCCCAGATATCCTCTTCGATATTAAGCTCAAATTGGGTGTTGGTATACATTTTATTAGGATCGGCATAGACATGCTCCTGTATCAGGCTTGCCAGGGAATCGATGCGGGTGAACATGGTATCCGAGGTGAAATCGGTGTGAACCAGCTGATCAATGTTATTTATGTAAATATCTTTGTAAATCCCCACATCGAAGATCCGAGAAACAAGCGGGCGCGGCTGCCAGGGAGACGGTGTCCAAAATATGTTCATATTTATCCGTTGGGAAGGGGATAAACCGAGGCTGAATCTCCCGAAAGACTCATTCAAATCCCAGGGGATATGAACGAAACGGTTCTCATCTTCATAATGATATATATAATAATTGTGCCCCATACCGATATAACTATCAAGATTGACAAGGAGAGTATTGATGGAAAGGAATTGAAGGAAATTGAGCGGGTCGAAGTTTGCCTCCAGGGAATCGACAAAATGACTTTGAGGAGTGTTGTTCAGGATGTCGCAGAAATGAATGAGATCGCCCCAATAATCCTCCTCCTCGTTGTTCTCCAGTTGATAATGAAGACGGTATTGAGTGGTATCGGTTCCAAGCCAGGTCAGCCATCCGCTGGGTTCGCCTTTGAAGAGGTTCCCATCCTCCCCAAAACCGAAACGGTCTTCAATAAAATGCTTGTTTACCTGTTCCACATGGAGGTAGAGCCCCCATAATTCACCGTTAATGTAGAGATTGACATGATTGCCTCGCATAGAGGGGATATGGGCGTTGAAAAGGTCGATGGCCAGCTTTTCCCGCATCATTGTAGGATCTTTGTGGCAGTTGTTGAGGTTGATTTTTTTAAGACCATAAAAGGTTTGATTTTCAAAGTATTCGTTGAAGCTGACTTTGAACGGTTTTTTAACACCGGGATAATTCAAATAGGATGAAAAGCCCTTGAAGCGAATACCCACGGAATCATAAACCTGCCCCTGGAAAATAAACCTGCCGGGGTAGTATTCTCCCGTTTCCCAGCGCACCGCAAGTGAATCGAACCAATCAGGATCATCGAATTCCAGCTCAAAGGTCAAGACCTGGGAATCGTCGAAGACCACATCGCTGGAATCCGCCTTGGCAGACTTGGGAACAAGGAATATGAAAAGCATAAAAAGCGCCAATGGGTTTATGCGGAACATTCGATATACACTATGAATGCAGGTCATTTTACCAAAAGGACTTTTTGTGTTTGAACTAAACCGTTCCCTTCCAGGTGAATAAAGTAGACCCCGCTGGACAGTTTTGAACCATCGAAGACTACTTCCCCCATTCCTGCAGGCTGCCATTCATTCAAGAGTCGGGCGATTTCCCTGCCGTTGATGTCGTAAACTGACAAGGTAATATCTCCCGCCTTTAACAGGGTGAACCGAAGGTTCGTTTCAGGATTGAAAGGATTGGGACATGCCGGATGCAAGGTAAATTCACCTGGCTTTTCCCAACTGAAATCTTCTTCCAAATCACCTTCCCTGTCCAGGCGAATCAGATAAACATCTGACGATCCCGCGCCAAAAGATGCAGTATATCCTCCGATGATATATCCGCCGTCACGGGTCTGCTGAACGCTGTAACCCTTATCAAATTCGCTCCCCCCGAAAGTCTGCGTCCATGTCGTGTCTCCATTTGAATCTGTTTTTATCACATAGACATCATATTCCCCGGCGCCAAAAGAATTGGTGTATCCGGTGATAATATAACCCCCATCAGATGTCTGTTGAACACTCCAGCCATCTTCGCTGCTGTTTCCCCCATAGGTTCGAGCCCAGATTTCATCTCCATGCATATCCGTCTTCACTAATAAGACATCATGATTTGTATAAGAATAATATTCATATCCGGCAATAATGTATCCCAAATCGGAGGTCTCCTGCACGCTGTAGCCTTTGGAAGAATTGCCTCCGAATGTTCGCGTCCAAATCAGGTTTCCCTCCTCATCGACTCTTGTTAAGAGAGCGCTGGAATAGCTTCCGGCAACAATGTATCCACCATCGGTTGTTTGTCGGACGCTGTATCCAATTCCATTTTCATAGGTGTGATTCCATAGTACTTCCCCCTCCTGACCAATTTTTACCAAACAGACCCACCAATTATTCCAGCATCCTGATACAATATATCCTCCATCGGCAGTCTGTTCCACCCACCAGCCTTCATCATGACTGTAGTAGGGGGGGTTGTACCTTGTATAATCACGGTACCATTCGATATTGCCCTGTGAATCCGTCTTTATCAAAAACATGCCTCCGGAACAGGTGGAGCAGGAGGTAGTGTATCCGGTGATGATATATCCCCCATCAGAAGTCTGCTGAACACAACGGGCATAGTTTAAACCAGGTTCAGTGTAAACCCGGGTCCAGATTATGTTCCCATCGGGATCCGTCTTTAACAAATAAGCATTCCAGTCGCCATATTCATAGGTTTGACCGGTAACAACATACCCCCCATCAGAAGTCTGCTGAACACAATAACTATACTCGCTGCTACTTCTTCCGTAAGTGTTTGTCCACAAAGTATCCGGGGGTTGAGGCTGGGAATTGGCGGAAAATGATAAAATCATTACCCATATTAAGGCTGTAAATATTAATCTCATCTGACTATCTCCCAATTAATTGTAACTATTAAATTTGGATTTGATTTTAAAGATGTAGTAGTATTTTATATCGTACAGGTCATATCTGTATCTTCGGAATGTATCAATTGAAGTTTAAGATTATTTTACAGTAATTTATTCATATTAAATCGTTCTTACAACTTCTGATGGGACAATCCGGATTTATTTTCCAAACTCCAGCGCTTAGGGAATCTTCTTTTCTAAGTCTTTTCAGGTCCTTGAAAAACATATCTTTCAACAATGAATTTCACCTTCCAACACTCTTTTACGCCTTCCTGTGATGCACAATTCCCGGTATCAACAAGCCGATATTTGTACGCCGCGGCTCATGGTTATACCAATTAAAGAAAGTTCTTTAAAATATCCATGTTCATTCGATTGAACTAAATCGATGCAGGTGAAGTGCAAAGCCACTAAATGTCGCTCCAGGGTACTTAGTGTCGTTGTGAAAATCTATATCCTCCAAAATCCCCTCCGCCGGTCTTGCCGGAACCGCAGCGGAGGGTAGGACTATGCAACATAGATACTTTATCTTATACGGAATAACGCCTGCGATGCTTTTTCATCGATAGCCTCTGTTTTGGGTTGACTATCTAATTTAAACAACCCAATTATCCAATTCCATCCGGGGCGGGACAGAATGCCGTGTTTTTTCGAACGGCTTAATGGTCGCTATTGCATTTCATAAATGAATCCTATGTTTTTTAAGGAAATACAAAGAACATTTCCAGATCACTCCATTTCTCTACAACAATGCTTATATTTCTTGCCACTTCCGCATGGACAAGGTAAATTTCTCCCGCGGCCTTTTATCTTTTTAATTGGTTTGAACCGCCCTGCTGGTTCAGTTAAATCAAGTGTTTCGTAAGTTTCTGGCATCCCTTTAATACCAATTGTAATTTTATTGTCTTGCCTTTTTATCTCAGTTAAATATGGACCATTATTATCTTTTGATATTTCAAAATCCAATCCTTGTTCACGTCGCCAATCATCATCGAAAATTTCCGAATAATTCCCATCCAACATTATCTGGTCAGGACTGTCCTGTTTATAATATAAAGAAAAATCAAGGCTCCCGTATTCTATATAATAACCAACATAGTCCAATTCATCATGAGATATCACGATACCATAAATTTTACTTCTTTGTATGCAATAATCAATGAATTTATCCGGACTATTAAGCTTATTTACAAGTAACTGAAAATCAAAGACATTGAAAACTATGGGATAAGGGTCTTTATCATGCTTTTTTAGCAAGAGTGTTAAATCCGTTGCAAGCTGACCAAAAGATTTTGCGGTAATAACAAGTAATATTATGGAATCAAAAGCATCACTTGGTATTATACACAAATGCTTGCCTCTTTCATCGACAAAACGAGCATTTTTTTCAGAAAGAATATAATCACGCGTGCGAATAGTTTGCTCATAAGCCTTCTGTATGGATACTTTAAAATCATTACGGATTTTATCAGTATTACCATAAGTGTAAAGCGGATCTCGAAGAGATTTTGCTTTTACCTCACATATTATCAACTTCCGGTTATGCAGAATAATGAAATCTGTCTCATAATCTCTTACATTATCCCAACCATAAAACGCATTCTGATAAATTCCTTCTTCAGGGAATATTTTACACAAATTGTTCCGTGTTTCTGCCTCTGTAACTTTGTCGCGATTTTTGTAATACTTAATCTGAAGCTCACTTAAAATTACAATACTTTCAATAGCTGTATATAATCGTACAAAGAGATATGAAGGATTATACACCAGATAATTGTCAGGAGCTATTCTCTCAAAAATTTTTATTGCCAACTCGTTATAGTCAGTTGGATGACGAAAGTTTTGGTTAATTTCACCACTATTAAATGCAAAGCAATTAAAATATGCATCTATTATTTCCTCCTTGTAGTCATAAAGAAATAAATTTTTTTTGATTATAAATGATCTGTAAAACATACGACTGTTTTCATTTAATAGTTTAATATCAATAGGATTATCTTTACCATATTGCTTTATTTCTGTTAAGGTCATCTCACCTGACAATAGTTTTTGTCTGCATTCTTCATAAGGTCGTATAATGTCATGGAAATGTTTAATATATTCTACGTACTGCTTTCTAATTATATCAACAATTTTGACCGATATTTTTAAACAATCTTCAATTGTAAATTTATATTTAGGTTTGAAAAAACTATCATTAAACGGAGAGAAATAATCCGACATCCGGTCCTTAAATTGTTCAGAATATCCTAATTCATCCTGAAGTAAAGCAATCAGAAAAGACAAATATCTTATTTGGTAATCTTCTATTTCATTTCTATCGAAACTGCCAGAAATGCTTGGTCTGTATGTCCACAAATCAGCATAGCTTGAATACAATTGGTTTGTTAAACTTATGATGCTCTCAACATCACTTTCCCACGATTGTTCTTTTAAATATTCTGCATCCAATTCACCGCCTCTTAATGACTGTTTGGCTATTAAACCATAAATATAAAGAAATTTTCTCGCAAAATCAGTAGGTAGTTCTTCTGCATATTTCTTTGACTGTACTGAATTTATCATTTTATGATTCAGGTTACTTACCAGTATTATAGGGTTAATAAGCTTCACCTTGGACTCGATTTCCTCTGCCAATTTGTAAATTTGTTCTTCGGTTTCCTTTTGATATTTGAGGAAATCTGCATAGTAACTGGAAACATTCTCAAAATCTTCAGTCATATTTACTACTTTACTTAATCGTATATCTGTGTTTGTAAATAAAGTTAGACACCGTTATTGCTTAAAATTAGCCACCTGAAATATCTTTTTCAGATTTCGGTGAATTGAACAAGACCACGTTTGTTAATTCTTGAGCTTTGGGGACTTTCCATTTGAATCTGTCCTGGTGTTCAAGAAAGGCTTTCAACAGGACTTCATTTCTCTTTCTGATTACTTCCTCCGCTTTACCGTAGTGCACCATTTCCGATATGAGTAATACGATTCCGGTATGCTGGTGCACCTCGATCATATCGGGCGTGGTCTGTTAGGGTGAACCTCTTTTATGGGTTGTCCAATTAAAACAACCCAAAAGTCCTATTCCACCCGGGGCAGGACACCCCCATGCTCTCAACAAAGCGCGGTTTTATTTATCTGGTTTGATCGTCTTTCTGCGGATAATGTTGTTACTCCATATGATAATACTATGGGCCTTTCTTGCAAAGATTAATGTTTGTTTTGCCGCAATCACAACGGATAGATTCTGGAGTTTCTCGATCTGGTGACACTCGAAGGTAATCGCTGCAATCAGAGCAAGTAAATCCGCCAAGGAGGTCCCGAAACGCCCTTACTACGGGTTCAAAGTCCTCCTTGCTCAAATTATCCCAGGAGTTGAAGTGTACGGCTGCGTTCACTTGCCACTGCTCGGCGTTTGAGGTATTAACCATGATTGCAAACTTGGACTCGCGAACGGCTATTTGATTGATTGTATCACTTTGGTTCCACGAATTCGCGGCCTCCTTTGCACGGGCATAGAGCTTTCGCAAGTGCTTGATCGCCGCGGGGAGAAGCTCTCCGAGCTGATATTGAGCATCACCACGTAACTCCACCGACGCGCGCAATCGTAGGCATAACTCCATTGACGTGTACTCAAGGTAGTGTCGGAGAAGCGAGGCAGCCTCACGCACGTCGTTTTCCTTCAAATGGTCTTCGATCTCTGTCCACACGTCCCGCTCATCCCATCGAATCGGCCCGTGGTCTATGCTCCAATTCCTGAACTGCACTGCAGACTTTCCCCCGATAAGTCCCTCTGTCCTCATGTGGCGCAACCAGGTCTGGTCATGAGTGGTCATGATGAACTGTGTGTTCGGAAATTTCCTTTTCAGAAGGGTACACACCTCACGACGGTGACTCACGTCCACAGACATGAGAACATCATCGAGCACCGCAAAGGTAAACCTTTCGCCTTGGATGTGCCTCATTAGTGCGAGGTACAAGCATAAACCCATGCTGTCCTGGTGGCCCTCACTGTGATACGCGCCCGGTGGGAAGAAGCCGCGGCCGTAGAAGTCCACATCGAAGCCAAGTTTCCCCATTGACGGGATGAGCTGAGCCTTAAACTTGTCTTCATCGTTGCGGTTAACGAAGCCATAGAGTGACGCGAAGTCTTTCTCGACGGCTGCATAGATCCCTACGAGTACCGTGTCACTGGTAGTGGCATAGATGTCGAATACTTGTCGTGCCTTCTGAGCTCGCTCCTTAGCAGCCTTTTGTATCCGCATTTTGTCGCGCCAGACCTCAAGGCGCTCCTGAGCGACTGTGAGCCAATCCCGTGCTGCGTCCTGCTTTATAGGTTCTAGAAGATTGGTGATCATCTTCTCGAACTCGTCGATATTGTCGAAGACGGCCTTTGGTATGATTGGGACATTCGAGAGGAGAGTGATCGTGTCAGCTAGAGGTAAGGTTGTGGCTATCTTTTCAGCAGTAGACCTACAAGTGACGCTGTAGTCGCTGGCTCCCTGCATTGCTATGGGCGGTTTAGCAAGCGCAGCGTAACGAACCAAAGTGTCAATCACGATATGCACCTTTTGGAGGCCCACGATTAATGGAGCGATCTTTGATTCTGCTGCGGTGCGCTTGCGAGTTACCTCTTTCAAGTGATCAGTCTTTGCTTGAACGTGCTTTTTAAGTTCTGCAATATCCCATGGGATATCGCAGAATGGACACATTCCCGCCTCTATGAGTTCAATCCCAGTCGTATAGAAGCTCTCTCGTTTCACGCTTGCCGCAACAGCCGGATCACCAACAAGAATAGTGAGATCAGCAATGACTTCGTCAACAAGCGTTGCGGTGGAATCGCTGGTAATTTCTGCGAGTGCTTCACGGGCGGCTCGAATATCCGCGAGGGCTTGAGCCTTGGGAATGCGCTCGGGTTGCGCAGGCACTGGCGTCGCCATCCCGTCCTTTAGGGATGTTGTCTCAGTCAGGTCTGCAAGCACTGGGAGACCGAGAATCACTCGTTGGGCGTTTACGACGGCGAGCATTGTCTCATCGGTCAGTTCGGATATCTCCAGCGCACGCAGAAGGTTGTCGCGGGCCTGTGCAACCGCTGTATCAAGCGGGCGCAATTGCTTCTCGCAGTCGTTTGCGATCTTCTGCAAACCGACTCGGACTTTTTCCACTTGATCGAGATGTAGCAGCGCCTGGACCTCCTCAGCGCGCTTACCGGGTGTAGCAAGCACATACCGGATCAATTCCCGGCGCGAGAGCACGATCTCAGGATGCGCCTTCACTCGTTGGAGCGCTTCGAGCACTTCGGGATCGCTCGGCGTCATGTGAACGTCTGCCGGAGTTTTAATGCTCCGTTCGATGATGACGTTCTTACCCAGGCTGGGGATTGTGACCTTGACCGTCACACATGCCTTGTCAGGGTCATTCCGTCTGTCCACGTGGGGCCCGTGCTGTTTCAAGGAGACCTCACCACTTCCCTCTCCAGAGAGACGGGACACGCTTCCGGTCAGGGCGAACTCCAGAGCATCAACCACGCCACTCTTTCCCGTGCCGTTGGGACCATAGATGGCGAAGTTCTTGCACCTGAAGTCCAGGGTCAGATCACGGATGCCGCGAAATTCCTTGATAGTGATGGACTCAACCCGAAACATGACATTGGCTCCTCAGGAAGGACGGCTTCTTTCAGTGCGCGCTCGGTGAACGTCTCATCTTCCAAGAGGGTCTTGCGAAACCGGGCAACCAACTCGACTGACGCGCCGGCGCCCTCAAGGGCTTGAAGGAACTTCTCGAAGACCTGCGCGGGTACGTCAGGTATCCTCTTTATTGTGGGTGATATCGTCATTGGTTCTGCTCTGGGTCTATTTGATTCTCCTATGCCGAACGACCCGGTTGAGATGTTGGCAAAGAAGCGCAGCAAATTTGCCAATCCTTCTTCAACCGTTTGTCGATGATTGAAAGAAAAGTATATTTACATACTCAGAAATATTTCTCAGCTCAAATGAGGTTGCGGGTGAGTTTCCTGAATTTTCAGCTTAACGAAGAATGCACCCATGCTTCGTTTTGCCCGCGGTAAGGATCTCATCCAGGTCTTCTGTCCAAAGCATTTCGCGCCTTCCTTCCGCATTCCTGAAATTCATTCCGAGTGCATATCCAAAGCAGTAGCTGTTGTAGAGTGCGATGGCCCGTTGCTCCTCCCGAAGGGTACGGCAACGCAGAATGGCATAGTAGAGCATCATCTTGACCGCGTTTCGCCCCGCCTCGGCTGGCGTCATTTCCTCCCACCCCTTCGGTACGGATTTCGAGTATATGACCTCGCCGATCTTCTCCATGTACCAGAAGGTCATCTCGTAGGCGGCTTCGGTAAGCGTCTCCTTCGACCATCTCAAGGTAATACGCCACTCGTTGTTATCGATCTGCTTGATTTCGTCTTCCTTTCGCGGAGTCACACCTGGGTCAACGTGAAGCAGCCTGCCGTTCTCGGAGTCTTCGAACCGGAATGATCGAGACAGTTTCCAGTCGCTTGGCAGAACAGCAATGCGTACAACCCCCCGGTCCCTCCCATATCCCACGTTGACTTTATCGGCGGAATAGTTGATACCGCTAACTTGGAGGCCGCGCTTTACACGAAGAGAATGTCGGTCGAGCTGTTCCCGCAAACGGCTTTCAGATTGAATATATGACTTGACCTCCGTCAGGCCGGCAACGGTAATAGTCGAAGCCCCGTCCGGTCTTTTCTCTTTAATCAAGATGTGTTGATCGGCACCCTTGAGGAAACCCTTTCCACTTGCCTTTCGGATGGCCACCGAATCACCTACATAGAGCCGAGCGTTTGGCGGGAGCCTGCCCTCCTTTTGAAGCTTCTTCATCAGGTTCAAGCAAGGTTTCGCCGCAAGCAACTCTGTTACCGCGCCTTTGAAGGAGTTCACCATGTACGAGAAGATGAATGTAATGGTAGCAGCTGTGTCAGCGTCAGAGAGGCGGTTATCGACCAAATTGACCGGGATTTCACCACTATCCTCATAGGGGCCCTCGCGCAGGAATTTCTGGAAGAGCCTGCCACGTGGGTGTGACTCAATACTGCGAATGGAAACAGCAAGCGCTTGGCGAAAGATGGTCAGAGAATCGTACGCATTTTCAAAAACCGCACTGTCTTGTAGCGCTGCTTTAAGCGCAGACTCGACATTTTTACCCAGAGCATGACCGAGAAGCTCGAAACCGACAGTCTCCGCAAGCGGCCTTGAATCATTGATCATATTTGGCGGTATATCGCAGAACCTCCTTTCTGATCGATTCCATTAAAATCCTCACCTGTCGGTCGGTTACCATTCAGATACTCCTTGTTTATGTCCTGAATAGTATACCCGTACCGGTTAATTTTGCTCCGGGGATTTTAATCGTCGCTCATCAAATGCCAATCAAAACCCGCTCAGCCGGTCTTGCCGGAACCGCAAGGGAGAATAGGACTGTGTAACATAGATACTTTATCTTAAACGGAATAAGCTGCGATGCTTTTTCATCGATAACCTCATTTTTGGGTTGACTACCTAATTTAAACAACCCAATTGTCCAATTCCACCAGGGGCGAGACAAAATGGTACTTAAAGAAAATTTTCAAGTCCCTATAACAGTGATTCCATTTATATGATCTTCTATTTGTCCTTTTAGAAAATCAATTCTATTTTTTACACTGCGTGTGATTATGAAAGCTGACTTAGTTTTTTGAGACACAATCTTAATTAGCTTATCACCTACATTTCGTTTATCTCTACCTTCTAATACAGGTATAAAGATTTTAGGCAACACTTTCATTAGGATATCATCGGTAATAGATACATCGCTAATTAAACGTGATATAAAATCAGATGATACTCCTAATAACGAGATAAAATTAACTCCATACTCCCTTGACCAAACGAAATTCAAGTTCAGTTTATCAAACTTTTCTAGTGTGAAAGTGATTATACTACCCCTCTTTTCAAATAGACACTGTTCTAAATCATCAGAAGTTACCGGCAAAAAACACTCTCTATAAATACTCAAAATATAAAATACATTCAAATATTTTTCCCAGTCAAACTCTTTCTTTTCCCATAGGCATCTAACTAAAGACCGCACTGAGAAATTATCAGGTCTGCTTTTACCTGTTCGAGCGGAATTAATGTCGATATACGTTGAATCTTCGGTAAGGACCACACTATCTTTATCCCTCTGCGCTTTTATACAGGCATCAGATACAATTGATGATATTTTCTGTTCGATAAAATCAACATGCTTCTCGCTTAAAGGTATCCCATAAACATCCTCTGCGTTATCTTGTATATATTTTAAGTCTGATACAAGCTTGGATCTGATTTCTTCGGCTTCATCTTTTGAAAACTTTCTGACAATAACATCTTCTCTTTCCTCACTCACTTGCAAAGTGCCATCTTCCGACACTACACTAAATTTATCGATCAAGGATCTATACTCTTTTAAGATGCTCGCGGGAATATTATACTTTGGAATCTTCGAGAGAACATCCCGGACAATGCCACATTCTATTAACATAAATAATGAAGTACCATCGATATATACTGAGGTTCCGTTTAGTGCTTTTTCTGCAACATTCTTTTGATAATTAAAACTCTCTTCTCTTCCGTCGTTTATTAAAATAAAACCTTTTCTTTCTGCTCTAATCTTCGAAAGCGCATGACCAATACTCCCCATTAAAGTAATGTAAGAACATAATGGAATCTGCTTTTGCTCAAATAACCTAAATATCTCCCTTTCTTTACTGTAAAAATCTATGATAGATTTTTTAATACTTTCTACGTCAATACCTGCTTCTACTGCTTTAATATATGGGCTACCAATTCTTGCTTTTCTTATCATTGCATCACTGCCACGTTTCATAATATAGGATAACTCATCACCTATAAAACTAATTTTCTTTGCTTTCTCTGATTTTACGAATTCATCTGCGGGCCAAATGATTTCCTCGCCAACTTTTTTGCCAATTAAAGCTTGATACCTAGTGTCGCATCACAGCAATAATGATGGGTAAAGACGTTTCAGCTTTATTCTTGCATCAGTGGTTGTGAAGTGCCAATCAACCTTGGCACCAACTGCGTTGCGCTGCAACTCCCATTGACTGACCTCTTGCATAAGTGTA